>CAILUR010000021.1 GCA_903837445.1 uncultured bacterium
CGAGTGCTCTAACCAGCTGAGCTACGCCGCCACAAAAAAAATAAATGAATTTAAAGCAAAGTATTTATAACAAATTTCTATGCTTTCTTCAAGGTTTATTTTTTTGGTATTTTTTTTATTGAATAATAGCTTAAAATACAATACAATATGTCTGTTTTATATCATTAAAACATTGAGGTGTTAACTTGGACGATAAAGACATATCTCCGGAAATAAAAGCCAAATTAAACGAACAGCCAACCCCTGTAACCGAGCCACAGGCGTCTGTGCCTGTTCAAAAACCAGCCGTGCCGCCTCCCGTGAGTAGGACTACGAAGTTTATGACTGCACTTACTATAATGTTTGTTTTCGCTGTAGTGGGAGCAATCGCCGGTCTTTTTATGGCATATACCCAAGAAATACCTGAAATTACCGATCTTAGAAGTTACAAACCAAATCTCACTACTGCTGTTTATGACCTTAACGGAAATCTCATTTCCCAACTTTATGCCGAACAAAGGACTCTTGTAAAACTCGCACAAATTCCAGCACAACTTCAAAATGCTTTCATTTCAAAAGAAGATCCAAGATTTTTTCAGCATTCTGGAATTGACTTAAAAGGTATTGCCAGAGCTGCTGTCAACAATTTGGCGCACGGCAAAATAGTTGAAGGCGGTTCTACCATCACCCAACAGCTTGCCAGAAATTTGTTTCTCACTCGGGAAAAAAGTTTTGGAAGAAAAATAAAAGAAGTTATGCTCTCCATGCAGATTGAAAAATATTATACAAAAAACGAAATTCTTGAACTGTATTGTAATCAGGTGTATTTTGGAAATGGCGCTTACGGAGTGGAAGCCGCTGCTAGAACTTATTTTGGAAAACATGTAGAAGAATTGCTTTTGCCTGAAGCCGCTACACTTTCCGCTCTGCCCCAAGCCCCTTCACAGTTTAATCCTTATCAACATCCCGAAACCGCTATAGAAAAACGCAATCTTGTCCTCGGAAAAATGTTTGATGCTGGCTTTATTACCGAAGCTGAGAAAACACAGGCAATTGCTGCACCTATGGAACTTCACAAACTCGAAGTTAAAAATGCCCCATATTTTGTAGAATATGTGCGGCAACAAATGGAAACAACTTACGGAAACACTCTGATATATAAAGGCGGCTTAAAAGTATATACCACTCTTGACTCAGTCATGCAGGACACGGCGCAAGAAGTTTTTAATTTACACCTACAAAAAATACAAGCGGAAATAGAAGCCAACTTGGGGGAAAAACTTAACTATCCCCTTCAGGGGGCTATGCTCGGCATTGATCCGCGCACTGGCTATGTAAAAGTTATGATTGGCGGTATAGATTTTTCTAAAAGTGAGTTCAATCGTGCCGTACAATCTCGCAGACAATCCGGTTCTGCTTTTAAACCAATCGTCTATGCGGCGGCTATTGATAACGGTTTCAGAGTATCAGATGTGATTATGGATTCCCCCATCGTATTTAAAAATGCGGATGGAAATGATTGGAAACCAGAAAATATTAGTGGAAAATTTTCTGGTCCATCTATTCTTTTAAATGGACTTACTTATTCTAAAAATGTGGTCACTGTAAAACTTTTAAATAAAGTGGGTATAGGCACGACAGCTATGTATGCGAGAAAACTTGGCATTACAAGTCCCCTCTCAAAGGATTTAACCATGGGACTCGGATCGTCAAGTTTGTCTTTGATGGAAATGGTCAATGCTTTTGCTTGTTTTGCCAATGGCGGAATGCGCGTGTCTCCGGTTTCAATACTAAATGTAAATGACAGCAATGGAAAACTATTGGAACAAAACACTTCAAAACTCGAACAGACCATAGCCCCCTCTACCGCCTATATAATGAATTATATGCTCGAAAATGTAGTAAACAAAGGTACTGGAAAAGCAGTCAGACAGCTTGGTTTCAAAGGTCCTTGCGCAGGTAAAACTGGTACGACAAATGACTATTCTGATGTTTGGTTTATAGGTTACACTCCTGACCTTGTTCTCGGCATATGGATTGGCTTTGATACAAAAGAAACTCTTGGTAAAAATATGACAGGCGGCCGGCTCGCTGCTCCAATTTTTGGGGAATTTGCTATGAATGTTTTTGGCGGACAAGCAAACGGAGATTTTTTAGTACCGGATAATATAATTTTTAGGAAAATATGTGTAAAAACCGGAAACTTGGCTGGAAAAAATTGTCCAAATCCAATAGATGCCCCTTTTGTAGAAGGCAGCGAACCTCGTGAATACTGCGCACTTCATAACTCTACTAGCATAAATGATTTCCGTTCAGAAGATATGGAAGCGGTTGACGAAGAGGCACTTGACCCTGAATCTGGCGAAACAACTTCAAAATCTACAAACAAAACAAAAACAAAAGCCACAATAAAAACACCTGATATCAAATCAGAAGATGAAGAAGATATGACTTTCTAAAGTGCCGAGAAAGATTTTAAAACTATCGTATTGTTTTCATTCCATTTGTGCTAAAACGAGTTTGTATTCTTCCCTGTATTTTTCTATCAATCCATCTTCATAAAAACTGTAATACCCTTTTCCTTCCGTGCCTATAACCAAATGATCTAAAAGTATTATATCCATTTCTTTAGCCGCAAAAAGCAACCTACGGGTTATTTTACGGTCATTTTGTGATGGGGTGGGGTCGCCGCTGGGGTGATTGTGTATTATTACTATACTCAAAGCGCCCATACTCATAGCTTCTTTAATTACTTCTCTGGGATAAAGCAAGGACTGAGTCAAAGTCCCTTCGGAAGTTTTCTTGTGACCAGAGATTTTATTTTTAGCATCCAAGAACAAAAGAAAGACTTCTTCTCTGTCTTTATTCCCACAAACATTCTTATAGTAGTTTATAATATCGACTTGATTCCTTGCAGAATGTGTCTTGTGTACAAAACTTTCTTCTCCATACGCATTAACATATTCGTTTAATAATTTAAAAAACACGCTTGTTTCTTTGCCAATTCCTGGAATTGTTAAATAATCAGTTGAAGCTTTGTAAAGGTTTTTGAATTTGCCATTTGCCGCTTTTAGAAGTTCTTTTGAAGGTGGCTTTACATCTTTACTTTTAATCACATAAGAAAGCAAAAGTTCTACAATCTCAGCCTTGCTAATTTTATCTTCCACCAGTCGTTTTTTAAGCCGAGAAATATGTCCAAAGCCGTGATGTTTTTTGGATTTGTCTAATGTGGAAAAATCTGACTTGGTCGTTTGCATAATCCCCCCGAATATCTATTGTTATATAAAAACGAAACGGGCGCGTTTCGGCGCCCGTTTTATGTAAATTACATCAGTTTTAAATTTATATGAAGAATATGGCTGCTAAAGCTCCTGCAAATATTGCAGCTAACAAAAGCGGTGAAACTCCCAAAGTCTGCCCTAAACGAGGTTCTGCCGCCGTATTTCCTGGAGCAGTTCCACCAAGTTTTGCAAGAATTCCTTTGACTTGAGTGTTGCTCGGATCAAGCTGAAGAGACATCCCATAAGCTGTTTTCGCATTTTCTATATCGTTTTTGTAATAATATGCCGTTCCGAGATATTGATATGCTCCAGCAGTCGGCTGTATTTTAATACTGGCATTATAATATTGAATTGCTTGGTCATATTGTTTGGTCTGAAGATACTTGTTTCCAGCTTGAAGATACTGCGCTGCCTGAGGATTTGCAGTGGGTGCTGTTGCAACTTCCATACTTGAAGAAAGTGCGTTTACTATTTTTTGAGCATTTGCGTTTGTTGGATTTATTTTTAAGGCCTGCTGCGAAGAAGCGAGGGCATTTGCCTTGTCCCCTTTATAATAGTAAGCAACGCCCATTGCATAGTATGCGGCATCTGTCGGATCTTGTTTAACTGATGCTTCATAGTATTTTATAGCATTGTCATATTGTTTTGTCTTGAGATACTGATTTCCAGCTTGTAAATATTGCTGTCCTAACTGTGGATTACCTGCAAATATAAAAGTAACTGGGAGAAACACCAGCAGAA
>CAILUR010000022.1 GCA_903837445.1 uncultured bacterium
CTATGATAGATGCGGCTATTGTGGTGGTGGAAAATACGCATAAAAAACTGGCGCATTGGAAAGAAGCTGGCGGCAAAGGGGACTATAAACCAGTAATGATAGAAGCTATAAAAGAAGTGGCAGGCCCCTCTTTTTTCTCTCTGCTCGTCATAGCAGTAGCTTTCATTCCGATTTTTACGCTGGAGGGTATGGAAGGCAGATTGTTTCGCCCCCTCGCATATACTAAAAATTTCGCTATGTTTTTTTCAGCCCTGTTGGCAATTACTTTGGCACCAGCTTTGATAATGATTTTTATACGCGTAAAAAAAGTAGCTATAAAACCTTTGTGGCTGAATAGTCTTGTGAATAATGTTTTTATAGGGGAAATAAAAACTGAAGAAAAACAATCTGTCTCAAAATGGCTTTTTAAAATGTATGGTCCGGTGGTGGATTTTGTATTAAAGAAACCAAAACTTATAATTGGTCTGGCAATAGGAATAATGCTTTTTACAGTGCCATTCTTTTTTACCTTGGGCAGGGAATTTATGCCACCTTTAAATGAAGGCACAATACTATATATGCCCACTACCTTGCCAGGGATTTCGGTAACACAGGCATCGGCGCTTTTGCAAGTGCAGGACAAAATTATAAAATCATTTCCCGAAGTCATAAGCGTTTATGGTAAAGCAGGCAGGGCCAGCACCGCGACTGATCCAGCGCCTTTTTCTATGATGGAGACCACCATACTATTAAAACCTATGAATGAGTGGCGGCATAAAGATAGGTGGTATTCAAAACTCATTCCAGAATTTTTGCAGAGCCCGTTTAGTTTTATTTGGCCTGACAGAATTACTTGGGAGGACTTGATAAATGAAATGGACACGGCTTTAAAACTTCCAGGGCAAGTGAACGCGTGGACTATGCCTATAAAAGGAAGAACAGATATGCTCACTACTGGAGTCCGGACTCCTGTGGGAATAAAAGTATATGGGGATGATTTAAGTGTGATAGAAAGGCTGGGAAAAGAAATAGAAAGTCAGCTTTCAATGGTGAAGGGTACCAGAAGTGCTTTTGCGGAAAGAACAGCCGGAGGTTATTTTATAAACTTTAATATAAAGCGCAAAGAAATAGCCAGATATGGGCTTTCTATTGAGGAAGTGCAAATGAATATTATGGCGGCCATCGGTGGAGAAAATATTACTCAGACCATAGAAGGCAGGGAAAGGTATCCAATAAATGTAAGGTATCCTCGCGACCTTCGGGATAACATTGAAAAACTCAAAAAAACTTATATAGGCACTATGGGAGGAAAACAAGTCCCTATTTCTCAACTGGCGGACTTGCAGATAACTTCAGGCCCAGGAATGATAAGGGATGAAAATGGAAAATTGACAGGGTATGTGTATGTGGATGTGGCAGACCGCGATATAGGCAGTTATGTGGATGAGGCAAAAAAAGTAATAAAAGAAAAAATAAACTTACCCACAGGCTATTCTCTGGCGTTTTCAGGGCAGTATGAATTTATGGAGAGAGTAAAAAATAAAATGGGACTGGTAGTGCCACTCACTTTGTTTATTATATTTATCCTGATATACATAAATACAAAATCGTATATAAAAACTTTTATTGTCCTGCTTGCGGTGCCGTTTTCACTTGTGGGAGCGATTTGGGCGCTACATATTTTAGGATATAATATGTCTGTCGGAGTCTGGTGCGGAATTATTGCTTTACTCGGGGTGGATGCTGAAACTGGAGTTTTTATGTTATTATATATGGATTTAGCGTATAATGAAAAGAAAGAGAAAGGCGAGTTAAATACTTTAGAGGATTTGAAAGAGGCTATACATCACGGTGCGGTAAAAAGAATAAGACCAAAAATGATGACGGTGTTGACCCTCTGTTTTGGACTTTTGCCTATCATGTGGGCAGCGAGCCATGAAATAGGAGCAGATGTAATGAAACGCATTGCTGCGCCTATGGTAGGAGGGATATTCACTTCGTTTATAATAGAACTACTGGTGTATCCAGCGATTTACTTGTTGTGGAAAAAAAATTCATTATTAGGTATTAAAACAAAGAAAGAAAGGTAAAAAATGAAAATCACCTGTATAGATTTTGAAACGGCAAACAGATTTCATGGTAGTGTCTGCGCAGTGGGAGTAGTAGTTATAGAAAAAGGTAAAATTACTCAGAGCAAAAACTGGCTGGTAAAACCGCACGAGAGTCACGCATATTTTGAACCCTTCAATATTACCATTCACAAGATAACTCCTGAAGCTGTGGCCAATTCTCCTGAATTTGATAAAGTGTATGAGGAGCTAAAACCTTATCTGGAAAATGCGGTTTTAGTGGCTCACAATGCAGTGTTTGATATGTCGGTAATAAAAAAAGTACTCGACCTTTATGATATTCCTTTACCCAAGAATATGAATATCTGTTCTTGCAGTATTGCCAGAAAGACCTGGCACGATTTAGAAAATTATAAACTGAACACAGTGGCAAAATTTTTAAAACACAAGTTCAAACATCACGATGCATTAGAAGACGCGCACGCCTGCGGAGTAATAATTATAGAAGCCATGAAGCATAAAGGGGTATCTAATATTTTAGAATTGGCTGAAAAAACAGGGTTAAAGTTTAATGTGCTGGGGCAAGAAGAAGTTAAACCTTTTAAACTTAAGCAAAATAATAGTTTTAAAAAAATTGACATAAAAGAAATACGCCCTGAAGTAAAAGTATTTAATGAAACACATATTTTATATGGAAAGAAAATGGTGTTTACTGGACAATTGGACACCTTGACGCGTGAAAAAGCCATACAAAAAGCTTTAAATGCAGGGGCAAGTGTAAGTGAAGTCGTGACTAAAACCACTGACTATCTGGTAAGAGGAGCGCACCTTCCTAAAAAGATAAGTAATAAAGAGAGTGTAAAAACACAAAAAGCAAAACAAGTGCGCGACCAAGGCGGAAAAATAAGAATAATAAATGAAAGAGACTTTATAAGTTTTTTTTAAACGGGATTTAAACTGAAACTAAATAAAGCGGAGCCGAAAATTATGGAAAAAAAGCATGTGGTGATTATAGGGGCAGGTCCGGGAGGACTCACTGCTGCTATGTTACTTGCCCACAGGGGTTTTAAAGTCACCATTTGTGAAAAAGATACAGTTGTTGGCGGAAGGAATGCGCCCATAAAACTCGGAGCATACACCTTTGATACTGGACCTACTTTTCTTATGATGAATTTTATTCTGGAAGAAATGTTTGCAGAAACTGGCAGGAAGGCCTCTGACTATTTGAAGTTTACCCGACTGGACCCTATGTATAGACTTAAATTTAATGATGTAGAAATATTTACGAGAGACAACCTGCATACGAAAGAAATGCAACACGAGATAAACGAAAAGTTTCCAGGGAATAATGAGGGGTTTGAAAAATTTAATAAAGCTGAGAAAAAAAGATTCGAAAAAGTGTTTCCTTGCTTACAGAAAGATTATTCCAGTTTTTCAGCTTTTTTTGGAAAAGAATTTATTAACAGTTTGCCCTATCTTGCCCTGAACAGGTCTTTGTTTGAAAATTTGGGAAAATATTTCAAAGATGACAAATTAAAACTATCTTTTACTTTTCAGGCAAAATATCTGGGAATGTCGCCCTGGGAGTGCCCAGCAGCGTTTACTATTATCCCTCATATTGAGCACGAATACGGCATATATCATGTGGAAGGCGGCCTTAATAAGATATCTGAAGCTATGGCAAAGGTAGTGGAAGAGGAGGGCGGGAATATACGCTTGGCTTCTAAAGTCAAGCGACTCATAATAGAAAATAAAAAAGTAAAAGGCATAGAACTTGAAACAGGCGAAAAAATAATGGCGGATGAAGTGGTGATAAATGAGGACTTCGCCCATGCTATGACACACACGGCAGAAAATAAAATACCAAAATACACGGATAAAAAACTGAAAAAGAAAAAATTCTCCTGCTCCACCTTTATGATATATCTTGGCGTCAAAAAGAAATATGACCTGCCTCATCATAATGTTTTCTTTTCAAATGATTACAGGAAATATGTAGAAAATATATTTAAGGATTTCAAACTTAACGAGGATGTGTCTTTTTATATTCAAAATGCCTCCCCAACTGATGCCACCTTAGCCCCAGAGGGAAAGTCCGCCTTATACATTCTTGTGCCAGTGGCAAATAATATGAGTGGAATTGATTGGGATAAGATTAAAAATGAGTTTCGCAATGTAATAATGAAAAAGATAAAAGAAAAAAGTGAGTTTAAGGATTTGGAAGAAAATATAGAAGTAGAGAAAATAATAACCCCTCTCGACTGGGAAAGAGAAAAAAATGTGTATCTGGGCGCTACTTTCAACCTGGGGCATAAACTAACGCAAATGCTTTATTTTAGACCACATAATAAGTTTGAAACATTGGAAAACTGCTGGTTGACCGGAGGCGGCACACATCCTGGAAGCGGGCTGCCGACGATATATGAATCAGGAAGAATCTCAGCAAATCTTATGTGTAAAAAATATGGGATTAAATATATAACCCCCTCCTCCCTCGCGGAAAAAAGAGACGGATAACTTTTCAAATATGTCCAAAGGTGTTTTAAACTATTTGACAAAACAGGGCTTGAAGTATAGCATATTAGTAATATTGTATTAAAAAAAGAGAGGTGGCATAAATGGCTATATCAACAAAGAGCAGATACGCAATAAGGGCACTGGTGTATCTCGCGGACATTTCTGAAAACAAAGGCGAAAAACTTGTAAGCATCAGAGAAATAGGTAAAAATGAAGGGATTTCAGCGCGGTATTTGGAAAATATATTTTTCAAATTAAAAAAGACAGGATTTTTGAAAGGCGTAAAAGGGGACAAAGGGGGATTTAAACTTGCCAAAGATCCGAAAAAAATATCACTTTTGGAAGTAATGCTGGCGCTGGATAAAAATATTTTTCCAGTAGGCTGTGCCATAAAACCAGAGACCTGTCCGCGTGGGTCAAAATGTCATATGCACGATGTATGGACAGATTATGTAAAAATTACGGAAAAGTTTTTTGGCAGCAAGTCTTTGTTTGATGTAATGAAAAATTGTCCAAAACTAAAAACTAAGAAAAAGAAAAACTGAGGAAAAAATGGGCGACACAGAACTGGTAAAAAATGTTTATTATGTTGGGGCTATGCACAGGGACAGGCGTTTATTTGACGAACTGATACCATTACCTGAAGGCACAAGCTATAATTCATATTTGGTGATAGGGTCCGAGAAAACTGCTTTAATTGATACGGTGGACCCAGATAAAATTGAAGAACTAATACTTAAACTAAAAGCACTTCAAATAAAAAAACTGGACTATATTATAGTGGACCACGCTGAGCAAGATCATTCGGGCGGAATAACGCGTGTGCGTGAGGAATATCCAGGGGCTAAAGTAGTAACGAACGAAAAATGTAAAGGAATGCTCAAAGATCTGCTTTTGCTTGAAGAGGATGTTTTTATAAGTGTAAAAGACAGAGAAGTCCTGTCCTTAGGAGATAAGAGCTTAGAGTTTATTTTTACCCCTTGGGTACATTGGCCAGAAACTATGTCGGTGTATATGAAAGAAACCGGGATTTTGTTTTCTTGTGATATGTTTGGTTCTCACAGAGCCATTCCTGATATTTTTAAACAGGAGGGGTTTGAAGGTCCTGCCAAAAGATATTTTGCAGAGATAATGTCGCCCTTTCGTAATAATGTGAGGACAAATCTTGAAAAATTAAAAGTATTGGATATCAAAATAATAGCCCCATCTCACGGTATAATTTTTAAGGAAGCCAAAGTAATATTTGCCGCTTACGAAGATTGGGCCTCTGAAAATGTAAAAAATGAAGTGTTGTTGGCGTATGTCTCTATGCACGGGAGTACTAAAAAAATGGTGGAAGTTTTGAAAGCGGCTTTGATGGCACGCGGGATAAAAGTACATCTTTTTAATCTGGCGACCTCTGATTTAGGAGAAATTGCTGTGGCGCTTATGGATTCAGCCACAGTAATTATTGGCGCCTCTACTGTGCTTGCCGGAATACATCCTTTAGCAGCAAATGCTGCTTATATAGTAAATGCTTTAAGACCTAAAACCAAATTTGCCTCTATGGTTACTTCTTTTGGTTGGGGAGAGAAAGCCGTGGAAGTATTTAAAGGAATTATGACAAATTTTAAGGGAGAACTTTTGACACCAGTGATTTCGAAAGGATATCCTAAGGCGACAGAACTTACAGAGATTAATAGGCTGGCGGATGAAATCTTAAAAAAACATAAAGAAATCGGAATAGGGTGAGGTAAATATGGCAGACTATAGCATAAGTGAAGTTTTAAATTTTGCTTTAAAAATGGAAGAGCATGGGGAAAAATTCTACGAATATGCCGCTGAAAATATAAAACATAAAGACCTTCAAAAAGTTTTTAGTGCGTTGGCTTTAGAAGAAGAACACCATGCAACGGTCTTTGAAAAAATGCTTGCAGAGACAGCTCACACGAAAATCCCAAGGGTAGGGGCAGCGGATTATGTGCA
Organism: uncultured bacterium; assembly: GCA_903837445.1. GTDB lineage: Bacteria > Oederibacteriota > PGYV01 > PGYV01 > CAILUR01 > CAILUR01. The sequence goes on from CAILUR010000022.1 coordinate 6,531, forward strand.
TTATTTGGCACGCCATATTGAGACCAAAAGTGTATATAAAAAGAAAGATTTTGAAGCAATAAAAGGAAAAATGAAAAGCATAACGGATGTCATTGTTTTTGCCATGGATAGGGAAATAGATTCTGTGGTGTATTATAGTGAAATGAAAAAACATTTAGCTGAAAAAAACTACGCTATTTTTGATAAAATAATAAATGAAGAAATAAAACATTTCACGAAATTGGCGAAAGCAAAAAAGCTTATAGTTAAATAACGGGGGAGAGTAAGGCAAAAAAATAAAAAAATAACTTGACAAAACTAATAATAGGTTATAAATTGTAATGATTACAAAAATGAAATAAATACAAAAAATAGGAGGGCTAAAATGGGAATAGGGAAAAAAGTGGAAGACGCGTTGAACAAACAAATCAATGCGGAGTTTTATTCGGCTTTGTTGTATCTACAAATGGCTGCTGATTTTGAGGCGAAAAACTTGACAGGGTTTGCTAATTGGATGGAAGTACAATATGGTGAAGAAAATAAACACGCCATGAAGCTTAGAAAATATATTCTTGTGCGTGGAGGGAAAGTAAAACTCACCGCTATGGAAGCCCCTAAGCCTTCGTGGAAGAGTGCGCTGGAGGCGTTTGAAGACGCTTATGCACACGAAAAGAAAATCACAGGTATGATACATAAACTGCTCGAGACGGCGAAAGATGAAAAAGATTATGCCACAGAGAGTATGTTGAAATGGTTTGTGGATGAACAGGTGGAGGAAGAGGCTCAGACCTTGCAACTGCTGGAAATAATAAAAGGAATGGGGGAGTCGAAAAACGCACTCTATATGCTTGACCACAGACTGGCTAAAAGAAAAGAAGGACAAAGCGGCGAGTTTAAACCTTGACCCTCGGAGCGAATAAATGAAGACCACGGTGGGAGTCCCACTGGATATAGTGGGATATTTAAAAGGAATGAAAATTAAGCCCTCTTTGATAAGAGTCAAAGTGCTTGATTATTTGATACATAAAAGAAATCATCCCACTGCAGATATGATTTTTAAGGCGTTGGCTGGAGAAATTCCCACGCTGTCAAAGACGAGTGTCTATAACACTTTGAAGTCCTTTGTTTTGGCTGGAGTTGCGCAAGAAATAAAAATAGAAAACACAGAGGTAAGATATGATGTCTTTACCAATGTGCACGGGCATTTTAAATGCACAGTCTGTGGCAGTGTGGAAGATTTGAAATTAGATGCTTACAATATTACTTCTGACGACCTGGAAGGAAAGAAAATTACTGAGCATCATGTGTATGTCTTGGGATTTTGTAGTAATTGTAATAAAAAAAAGAATAAAAAAAATATTTAAAAATTGTAAAGGAGGGGAAATGGAAAAACTTGCTGTATATAGATGTTTAAAGTGTGGAAATGTAGTGGAAGTAGCAGTGGTGGGTGGTGGGACACTCGTATGTTGCGGCGAAAATATGAAATTACTTGATGAAAAAAGTAAAGAGGGCGCGACAGAAAAACATTTGCCGGTAGTGGAAGATATGGGAAATAGTTTTAAAGTAAAAGTAGGGACTGTAGCACATCCTATGGATGCAGAGCACTGGATACAGTTTATTGAAGTCATAACCAAAGACGGGGCCATCATTCGCAGAGATTTGTCGCCAGGGCAGGTCGCAGAAGTTATTTTTCCAATGCCAATAAGTATGTTGGGCACTGTGAGAGCAGAGTGTAATAAACACGGCTTGTGGACAAAATAAAAAGAAACTAATAAAATAAAGGAGCTTAATATGTCGCACCTAAAAGGAAGTATTACTGAAAAAAATCTTTTGAAATCGTTTGCTGGAGAATCTCAAGCAAGAAATCGCTATACTTTTTTTGCAGCTCAGGCTAAAAAAGAAGGTTATGAGCAGATAGCCGATATATTTTTAGAAACGGCTAACAATGAAATGGAACACGCAAAAAAATTCTTTAAATTTATGGAAGGCGGTGCCGTGGAGATTACAGCTACTTATCCTTTCGGTATAATCGGCACCACAGCGGAAAATTTAAAAGCCTCAGCTGGTGGGGAACACGAAGAGTGGACTTCTCTTTATCCAGCCTTCGCACAAACGGCAGAGACAGAAGGATTTAAAGAAGTGGCTGATGCATATAGGTTAATAGCAAAAATAGAAGCGGAGCATGAAAAACGGTATCTCAAACTACTCGAAAATGTTGAAAAACATACTGTCTTCAAAAAAGATAAACCCATAAAATGGAAATGCAGAAACTGTGGGCATATACATGAAGGCGATAGTGCTCCGGAAAAATGTCCGACCTGTCAGCACGCAAAAGCATATTTTGAAGTGAAAGGCGAAAATTACTAATAGACTCAGATATAATTCCGAAGCTTAAAGATTGCGGAGGGTTTAATGAGGGCTGTTTTTAATAACGAAGTGAGTATTGTCCTTGCCGGAGAGGCAGGACAAGGGATTCAATCTATTGAAAGTATGTTGGCCGCTCTGATAAAAAGAGACGGCTATCATTTACTTGCTACCAAAGAATATATGTCTCGTGTCAGGGGCGGGATAAATTCTACAGAACTGCGTGTGGCTTCCAAAAGAGTGCAGGCATATGTGAGCAGGATTGATATTCTCATACCACTTGATAAAGCCGCCCTCCCTCATTTAAAAAATCGCATTACTTCCAAAACCGTTATTCTCGGAGAAAAAGATAAACTTGAAAATGCCTCTGTGATAGATATTCCTTTTTCAAAACTGGGGGCTGAACTGGGGAATGTAATTTATAGTAGCACTATAGCTGTGGGGCTCATAGGCGGACTGCTTAAAATAGATGAACAAAAAATGTACGAGTACATCTCTGCTTATTTTTCAAAAAAGAGCGAGGAAATAAAGAAAAAAAATATTGAGGCAGCTAAAATTGGTTATGAGCTTGCAGGAAAATTAGCTCAAAGTATAGATATAAATATTGCGCGCGCTTGTTGCACAGAGGAAGAAGTGATGTTTAA
>CAILUR010000023.1 GCA_903837445.1 uncultured bacterium
AAAAAAATCAAAGCAGTTGTTCCAGTAACTACCCCAGCCACAACAGTGCCTGCGGCAAAGTAATTGTAATAAAGTCGCTTGGCGACAAAGATAGAGAAAAGATTTAGAAATAAAAAAAACGGCAAACGCCGAAAAAAAAGGAGTAGAAATATGAAAAAAATCGTAATCGCTTTAATGGCAGTAGTGTTCGCGGGTTCGATGCTTATGGCAGCAGAAGCAGTAAAAGCCACAGCAGCAAAAGCAGTAGTAACAGTAGTAGCAGCAGCACCAGCAGTTGAGAAAGTGGCTCCTGTAAAGAAATTAAAGAAAGCAAAAAAAGCCAAAAAAATCAAAGCAGTTGTTCCAGTAACTACCCCAGCCACAACAGTGCCTGCGGCAAAGTAAGTTTTTTTATGAATCCAATAAGGGGCGCCGCGAGGCGCCCCTTAAAAGATTTTGGCAAGTATGACCAAACCCTCCAAGTAAACTTCAAAACAAGACCTCATAATTGACATAACTTTATTATTGTGATAAATTATATTTACAAAATGGGGTGAACTATGTCTAATGATATGAAGATAGGCCTTATGCACATAGTTTCAGTGCTTTTAAGCTCAAAAACAGGAAAAAGGCTGCTGAAAAAAAGAATTTTAAGTAATATTCCCCCAAAAATAACGATAGAGATAATCATTGAGACATGATAAAGAAAACTCTCGTGTCAAATAACTGATTTTAAAAAAGAGGTTATAAATGAATGATATTTTTTTGTTAACCAGAGAAAAACTTGAAAAAATAGAAGAGCAGGTGCTCGCACCTTATGCTATGAAAAGTAAGGACACCCGTGGCAGAAGGTTCTCGGAGCCAGAAGACCCATATCGGTCTGTGTATCAGCGTGACCGCGATAGAATTATACACTCGGCGGCCTTTCGAAAACTTGAATATAAAACACAGGTCTTTGTAAATCACGAGGGAGATTATTATCGCACCCGCCTTACTCACACTCAGGAAGTAGCGCAGATAGCAAGGTCAGTGGCAAACATACTGCGACTTAACGAAACTCTTACTGAGGGCATAGCCCTCGCCCACGATATCGGGCATACGCCTTTTGGGCATAACGGGGAAAAAATATTAAACGAGCTTGTAGGTGCCAAAGAAGGCGGATTTGAGCATAACCTGCAGGGGTTGCGCGTCCTTGAAGAATTGGAAGAAAAATATCCTGATTTTCCAGGCCTAAATCTTACCTGGGAACTGCGCGAGGGTATGGTAAAACATAAAACTCAATATGATTCACCTGTGTATAAAGGGTATAAAGATTATGAACTTACCCTTATGCCTACGCTTGAAGCGCAGGTGGTGAATATAGCGGATGAGATAGCTTATAATTCTCACGACATAGATGATGGAATAACTTCGGGGATAATTATGATTGAGGATTTTAAAAAAACGCTCATATGGGAAGCCATTGAAAAAAAATTGGATATGAAAAAGTTTGCGACGCTATCGCTAGATATGCAAAAATATAATATTACCCGTGCGCTCATTAATATTCAGATTACAAATCTTGTCACCAATACTATAAACAATTTAAAAGAAAAAAATATTGATTCAATGGATAAAGTCAGGAAAAATAAGAACCAGCTTGTGGAGTTTGACGAAAGACATGAAAAAATGCATAAAGACCTAAAGAAGTTTCTTTTTGATAAGTTGTATAAACACTACAAAGTTATAAGAATGGAAGAAAAAGCCGAAAGAATAATGACTGACCTTTTTAAAATATATGAAAAAAGAGGCTTAGGGGATCAGTCCATACTGCCTCCCCAGGTAAAAAAACGGCTTGAAAAGGATTCGCTTAAGCGCGTTTTAGCCGACTATATAGCAGGTATGACGGACCGGTTTATTTTAGATGAGTATAAAAAGCTTTTTGACCCATACGAAAAAGTATGAGGTTCGCGCGTGGGAAATATTAAAACGCGAAATAAAAGGATGAGAAATGAAAAAGGATAAAAGCGTGAGGACTGTAAGGTTCGCACTGGCACAGCTAAATACCTCCGTGGGAGATTTGAAAGGCAATACGGATAAAATTTTAAAACTTATGGCACAGGCAAAAAAAAGCGGCGCGGATATGGTGCTTTTTCCAGAACTGGCTGTGACTGGTTATCCACCTGAAGATCTTTTATTGAAGAAAAAATTTGTAAAAGACAACATAACGGAAATAAAAAAAGTAGCGGCAAAAACTATAGGAATAACAGCTGTGGCAGGCTATATAAATGAGAATAAGGGAAAAATATATAATTCTGCCGCGGTTATGTCAGCCGGAAAAATAAAAATTACCTATGATAAAATCAACCTGCCTAATTACGGGGTCTTTGATGAGAAAAGATATTTTACCAAAGGGGCCGAATATAAAGTGTTCAGGGCGTTTGAAACTAATTTTTGTCTTTCTATATGTGAGGATTTGTGGGTGGAAGACAAAAATCTAATGCAATTAAGGGGAAAAATAGATTATCTCATTAATATAAGCGCTTCACCGTATCACCGGGGTAAAGGAAAAGAACGATATAAACTTTTTAGTAAAAAAGCTAAACAACTAAATGCGGGAATAATCTATCTAAATCTTGTGGGCGGACAAGATGAGCTGGTGTTTGATGGACACTCTATGGTGTTGGGAAAAGACGGGACACTGCTTGCCGAAGGTG
>CAILUR010000024.1 GCA_903837445.1 uncultured bacterium
CGCTAAGTTTATTATTCCAAGTTTATAGTTTCCTGTCCAGCGATAACTTTGTGTCCGGTTTAAATTCCACTGTGAGAACAAATTAGGATTTGCCTTTATTGCACTTGTATCAAGGTACGCATATTTTTTGTTTGTAAAAGTCAAACTCGCGGTGATATTATTTGTGCCCAAAGGAATCCCGGGTAAACTAAGTATTTTCAGTTCTTGTGGAACTACCCACGCAATCACTGGCCCGCTGGAGAAAGCCTCCACTCTATTGTTCTGATATTCGTAAAGTGGCAAATAACTGTTTACCGCATTTGAGAATGTAGTAATGTTATTAATAGTCATTCCAGGAATAAAAACTAAGCCTGTCGTGTTCTTAAATTTATCTTCGACCACATCTGGAGTTACAAAATTATTTGTATACACTGCATCTTCCCTATATTTGTCCTCGGTATTCCATTCATTTCTTTCGTATGTATTACTAAGTGGTAAAAACGCAAGTTGCCCATAATCGAAACCCACCCTATTGTGTTTCTCATGCTGTCGTACCGCTGCCCTGCCCGCATCCACCAGCGTATTAAAATCTGTATCCTTTTCTTCATAAGTATGCGTAAACGATCCAAAGCCATCATAAGTAATTGTGGAATTAGCATATTTTCCTACCCCACTTTTGAGTTCTGGCTCTGTGAGCCTTATATTGTTAATATATAAGGTCTGTGCTTGTGTCACCGCCGAGGGATTGATAACCCCCACTGTGACAAACTGAATACTTCGAAGGTTAGGTATTCCCTCGGGGAGCGCGCGTTTTTTATCCGAACCGTCTATTTTAAGAACCACTGTATGCCACGCACCGTCATTTGCTATATCATCCAAGAGAATATTATATTGATAATAATTTGTCTCATCCGTTCCCCCCGCTCCAAGGGTTCCCAATCTCAAAAACATGGTCTGTCCTGTCCCATTCTTTTTCTTCAAAAGGACATCAATTTTCAAATTTTTATATCCTGCAAAATCGTACCCTTGCGTATTGTTCATTATTTTAGTGGCATAATAAATTGGTTTATTTGCGGTATTCAAATCAAAGCGCGACACATTCCAGTCTATTTGCAGTCCCTGCTCCGCTTTTTTATCCTCTTCTTTAGTCCAGTCAAAATAATCCAGCTGAGGCGTGTAAGAAGGATCGGAGTTTTGATTTACCGATATCACATTAAACTTATCGGTATCAGGCGCGTCTATGACATTGCCTCCCGGATCCACGGACCCGCTTAAAAATTTCAGCTGCCAAGAGTTTCCGGTAAACTGCAAGGTCTCTATCTTAATACTTCCACTTGAGGAACCCGAGCCTGTACCCTGTATCCACAGCCTGACATGTTTTACAATTGACAAGAAATTATTATTATTGGGATCTCTTTGCACATTTACCATATTTTGAATTTTAGTAAGGTCTTTTAACGGAATTTTAATATAATACCACTTCTTTAATTTATCCGCCGGGACTTCTGCCGAATATTGATAAAAAGCTTCTGTAGTATCCAGTCTGTTGTTGCTATTCATATCCTCAGTATCAAGCACACTATTTCCAGCGCCCCAGTAAGCATCGTTGTCATGTTGTATACCGTTATCCTCGCCTATTTCAAGCGTCCCATCTCCCACTCCTGTCTTGGGACTTCCTACCCCCACATCTTCAGTATCCAAACTTCCATTGCCGTTAGAATCTTCGCTGACTACGCCGACATCATAATTAAACCTAACAGGTGTCGTTGAATCCACATACACCCACATTTCAAGATAATTATAATTATGCATGTTCTCACCGTTGGTAGAGACCACATACCGAAACGCTTCCCAATTTGAAGAAGTAAGTCCGGAATAATTTAGTTTTAAAAGAGTCGGCACACTGGAGACTATTCCCGAAGTATCTGTCGTCTGTTGATGCCCTGCCTCTGTAACATTTTCCTTTCCAAATCTAAGTCTATCGCCTATTACTCCCTGCGGGGCGCTTGCCGGAAACCACGAATTTTTATTTTGAGAAGTAGAAATAATATTGTCCGACCCTTCCATAGAGTCAATCATAGCAACCCCTTTGTCGCCATTTTTAGCATTATCAAATACATTTATATTAAAATTAGAAGTGGCTATTTCTCCATTAAACTTGAAAGTCATAGGGACATTTGCATTGTCTACAAAAGGAAGCGCGTTTATTATTTCATTCATCGCTGGTTTGTCTAAAGAATAATCTACAGTCCCATCTAAAATCCAAACACTATACGGAGTTGAAATATTATTAAGCGTTGACCGAGCATCCGGTGTAGTCTTTCCTGTATTCGCTGTTTTCCACAGCCAGACCCCACCAAGGTTCAGGTTATCCAACAGTTTATACTCCACGCGCGCCCCCACTATCGTATTCTGATAGTTTTGTAAGAACGGAAAGTATTCATATGCCACTCTTATATTATCAGTGGCGCCCACATTTGCACTATCATAAAAAGTAATTTCTCCAGTTTCATATAAAATATAATAATCTTTATCTTTTTTCAAAAGCTGCCCGTTTTTATAAATGCGTTCACTCCCACTCACTACTGAGGGGTGGTCCAGCCTATAGGATGAAACATAATATTTATATTTTATCTGCATATAATAGTTTGATATGGCCGGCACAGCCATCGTATTGTAGGCGTCAGCAATTTGCCCTGTGTTAAAAGTATTTCCAGATGTATCCGCAGGACTACCGCCATAAGAAAAAGGATATGGGGATTTAAACTTTAATATTCCAAAATCCGTATCTATCACATAATAACTATCCGCGGCGTTTTCATAAGGTTGTGGAATGTTTGTGCTAATTTCTTTCCCAGTACTTCTTTCAAATATTTTAATCTGCATATTATTCGGGTCTTTTGGATTGGCAATCTGGTTCTCTCCCAGAGAATAATATGACATAACTTTATGAGAAATATCCGCGACATTTCCATTTTGTAAAAGATGCGCAGTATTGGAGGTGTACCCGTCAGAAGCCGAGACAAGATTGGCCTGATTAAAATCAAAAGTTGTGCCATCAGAAGCGAACCCTATTTTTTCTCCACTGGTCAATTCGTAAGCCACGGCGATTACATAAGAATCATCAATATTAATATTAAAGTTTATTATTCCTGTTTCATAATCCACGGTATAGTCGGCACCCAGCTGTTTTAAATCAAAATGATACTTCCCTCCCGGATATGAATCTATAGTATTGGCATCATTATTGGGCGCGTACTGATCATCCACATAAACAATAACAGACCCTCGTTTTATATAGATATTAGGATTTGAGATGCTTTTATATTGATTGGGATTTCTGGTTATATAAAAATATTTCTTTTTCAGAAATTCAGTATCCGAGATTATTATATAATCCAGCCCGTTTACATCTTTTTGCCTTAAGTTTCCGTTAAACTCCTGCACCGCCGATAGTCCTTTTGTTTGTGCTACCACGGCAGTAAGACTCAACCTATCTAAAAAATTAGCTTTTGCCATTATTCCAAAAAGGGTTTGATTGTAGCTGACAAAACGCGTGCCCCCTAAGTTCAGGTTTATATCTCCAAAGTTTGCCTCCTGCACGGTATCATCTTTTTCTCCCTGATATTTTATTGAGATTTTTTGTTTTTCAGCATCAGTGGACTGGTCATTAAAATCCACATCTACAAAAATATTATTTCCTATCTGCCCATTTATTTTTACTACAAAAGTCTGTTTCAAATCAAAAGTTTTTGATATCGTAGTCAAGGCCTCCGCTGCCGTGAACCCTTTTTTCGTAGGAAAAATAGCAGGAAAACTTAAATTAATTGTTTTCACTCCAGAGATAGTCAGTTTAGATTCTGCAGGAAGCCCATATTGCGAAATATCCATAGATATGCTTGCCGTTTGTTTTATCTCTATCGGTTTTTCTACAGCCCCTGGAGTATCCACAGACGCCAGTCCTGTATTTCCAGCGTTGTCCAAAGCCACCACCCGGTAAATATAACTTTCTCCTTGAATAGGTGGAGAAACGCTGTTTATGATATTATCAAAATAAAAGGACACTCCATCCGATTTCACTCCGACTTTTATTGGTTTAATATTCACCGGCGTAGAAAAATCCTTATCATCCGTTTTTTTCCTTAGGATATTGTACGCAGTCACTTTATCCGCGCCGCCTTCCGGATCTTCCCACATAATTTTTATACTTTCTGTAGACTTTGGAACTGTGCTTACATTTCGTGGCGCTCCCAAAGCTGAATTAGGCACTGCTAAAATACTATCCGAAAAAGGCGATAAATTTCCAAAAGTATCCACCGATGTCAAACGGTAATAATATTGTGTTCCGTTTATAAGGGCTTCCTCTTTTGTGTCCGCGCCTATATCTTCAAAAGCCGTGGTGGTCAGCATTTGCGGATTTATTTTTACTGGCTTGGCATCCGATGCAAGCGCCCTGTAAATATTATACCCGCTCAAATCATAAACTCCGCTTGTCAAAGCTGTATCCCAGCGCAAAATAATTTTCGCATCCGAAATTGAAAGCCCATTTTTTTTGAAGACCGGCGCCACCAGCGGTCCAATTATTGGTGTAGTTTTTAACACTCGCGAAGTCCCGACTTCTCTACCATTTAAAAGGGCTGCAACTTTATAAAAGTAGATTTTTTTTTGTTCAACAGGCATAAGACTATAGTCAGAGGAGTCCTCAAAATTATTTTTTGCAGAAGGGGTTAAACTTACCATAAGAAACGAAGCATCTTCCTGTTGTGTGCTTCTATACACATTGTAATATATTCCTTCTACCTGTACTGCATCCCAGACAAGCTTTATTTTCAGCCCTTCATTACTCCAGTTAAGATTTTCTATTCCCGCTGTTGCCCCCACTACCTCCCCAACTCCCCCTGTTTCTTTCAAACTATCTTTGGGTTCAGGCATTACTGTCACTGCTTGAAAGGAAGTCGCTTTGTCTTCGGCCACTATGCAAAAAGGAAAAATAATAGCAGTAAAAAAAATAAGTGCGAGTATTTTCCCCTTCATCAGCATTAGTTTCCTCTCATTGGTTTAGCGGGAATTATTATAACTAAATAGACTTGGCATCAATAGGTCCTTACAGACATTAATTTAATTTTAGAAACTCTGCCAGCATATTTTAAACCTGTGGCACTTGTCTTGGGTTTTCCTTTTACACACTTTTTAGCCATTTAAAACCCTCCATTAAACATTAATTTTTAGCAATTTCAGCAGTTCTAAAAATATTTTTTCCGGGCTTACCTGTTTCATACACGAGATATGTGTGCACTCTGTCTTATCACAGGGGGCACAGTCTATACCGCTCGCCACAGCAATAGCGCTTGCGTCATTTTTTGGATTCCACGAAACATAATTCGTAGGCCCAAAAATAGTTATAGTTTTGGCACCAACCGCCACAGCTATATGTTTTCCCGCACCATCATTGCCTATTACCACATCCGTTTTTTTTAGTAAGGCACCCATTTGTTTAATAGTAGTCGCAGGCGCGATAAACGCCCTGTCCTTGACAGCTTTCATAGTGACAAGAATTTTTTCAGCCATAGTTCTTTCCCCAGGTCCCCACAATAATATTATTGAAGCCTCGGGTATATTTTCAATTATCATATCCGCCAATCGCGAGAAGTTTTCCTCTGGCCATCTTTTAGTTATCCAAGTCCCCGCTGGGTTGAGCACTATCACAGGGGGCTTTATGTTACTTACAAAATCCAAAGCAAATTTTTCATCCGTGGGAGTAGTAAAAAAATCAAGCTGTTCCCCATCGGGTTTTATTCCAAATGGTTCTAAAAGTTGTGTGTGATAAAATACATTATATTTGGGTTCTTTTGCCGGTTTGACCTTTATATTGTATAGGTATTTTCTCCCGCGAAAAGTAAACCCAGCTCTATATTTCGCGCCTGTCACAAAGGACATTATGGCAGTTCTAGTGTTCCCAAAAAGGTCAAAAACAGCATCATATCTGTTCTTTCTAAGCGCGATATAAAAATCTAAAGTGTCTTTTATTTTGACAAAGAAATGGGCTTTTTTCAACCTGTTTTTTTCAAACACCACTATCCGATTTAAGTTTGGATTTCCTTGCAAAATCTGCAGTCCCATAGGCTCACACAAGTAGTCAATTTCAGAAGCCGGCAAAGCTTTTTTCAAAGCCCTGATAAAAGGCGTAGTAAGTAAAATATCGCCTATGGCACCCGGACGCACGACAAGTATTCTTTTTATTTTTTTTAAATCAATTTTAAGCATTTTCCGTGTCCCTCACCTGTGCCAAAGAGACTCCCATAATAAACCAGAACATAAGCGCCACCTGAGAGGAGAATAAATTATATTCGAAAAATCCATTTACAAAAAATGCCAAACTCACAGCAGTACCTGCCAACAACAAAGCATTTGTTTTATTTTTAAGCACTGCCCTTACCTGAACAAAAATCATCGCTGAAAAAATCCAAATAAAGAAAACGAGCCCGGGAATTCCATCAATGACCGCCACCTGAATAAAATTATTATGCAAGTGTCCCTCATGGTCTTCAAGGGCTTCTGTTTTCCTATATTTTGGATAAATTTTTCCAACATTTGCCGTACCAATTCCAAAGATGGGTCTGTCTTTTATCATTTCAAGTCCTGACTGCCACATATGTACCCGTTCCATCGCAGAATCTCCTTTCTTAACTCTTACTATATTCTTGAATCTTTCTATATATGTATTATCCTTCACGGTAAAAAAAACCGTTCCCACAATCAAAACTGC
>CAILUR010000025.1 GCA_903837445.1 uncultured bacterium
AACCGCGTAAGGTATAGAAGTTTTGTTCATATGAGCATACAAGTATCCGACTGACTCGCTATTGGTTTTATTATTTGCTACTCCAACTCTCCAGTACAAATCTCCTCCGGTGGTAAGAACAGCTTTTATTACTCCCGTTTTTACCGCATAAACTTCCTGATTGGGATTGCCCAGAAAATCAATACCCGGATGAAGATAAGCACCACTGCCATAATCCTGCAATTCATCATAACTGTTACCGATTGGGTATTTTACGTTATCAGAATAATAATTGAGAGGTCCGCGGATATTCTCGTGTAAACCGGACAGAACCGAACTCTTAGATTTATTTTCGGTTGACTTTGCCAACTGGTTAATGGTCGAATAATAACTTTTCTCTGTTTCTTTGAAATCATGCAGATTATCTGTTTTATATAACGTAAATTGAAACCCTTTTTCAATAGGCTCCTTCAATACATATTTAAGCGTATCCAACTGTATTTGAGCATCAAAGAATGTTCCATGAAAAGCCTGTATTTTAATAATTTCATTATCGTTTAACTGATACATATTATTTCTGGTAAAAACAAGTATCCGTTCTTTAAACTGAAGAATTTTAGTAGGAATTTCGGCTATCTCACTGGTTTTTCCTCGGTAATTAATTGTTTCAGTCTTTTCATCGTAACAAACAGGATTTCCCGCAAGATCTAAATAATATATAATCGAACTTCTGAATGTGTCAATTGATAAGGTTTGCATATTCAATGAATACACACTTCCACGACAGTAAAAAGAAAGAAAAACTTTTTTGGTGCTAAGTTCCGGATTAATTACTTGAGGAAATTGCTGTTCATACATAAGTTTCCCCTGTAAAGAATAAACCCTGAGAATGGAAGGAACATTTTGTTCGATTGTAGTAATCGTAATTAGCTTATCATCTGTTTCTGTAAGAAATTTTTCCTCTGAAAGTTGCTCATTTATACTTAACCCGGACTTTGCAATGCGTTGAAGAACTATAGAATTACTTTTTACAACACTATTGTTTATAAAATGTCCGCTATTATTTATTTCCTGCGACACAGCAAGTATAGTAAACAAAAGAAATACCTGAAAAATGAATGTTCTTTTCATATTTTCATTTTATTGAACGAATTAATTTTCAATACATGTTCTATCATATTGCAGGTATTTATTTATCGGGATACCCAATCCATCGAAGTGCTTATTTAAACACACTCACTATGCTCGTTGGAAAGGGAAATAATATCTAGTGCCAGAGTTTTCGACATAAAGAACAGTTGATGTGAGTTTGATGTTTTACTGTTTAGCAAGAACTAACTGTCACATTATGAAAGGAAATAATAGTGTTTGGGGCTATTAATAGGTATTATATATCCTTCTTTATTTCTTCAGCTTTTTCTTTATCATCTAATAATGTATTTATTGCATCCTCATAGGATATCATTATTTGGCCATACTTGGAAATGGTCAAGGAAATTGAACCTTCCTTCGTCTGCCAATAAATCTGGTAGTGACATTTTTCAAGATTAATAGCTTGCATTTCATATTCATCACCTTCAAAATAAGGCAGAGTAAAATATTCCTGTGCTTTTCCATTGCCATATTTTTTGATAAATTGTTCCTTTAACGACTGGTAATCCTTTTTAATTGATTGCCAGTTAAACTCTTTTGGTAAATACACAGCTACTTTCCAGACATTATTTGATTTTTTTGTACTACAAACAAAAACTTCACATTTACGATTGACAAAGTTACCTGACAATGCAATAATTGTAGCTTTAGGCTCAACAATTACAAAACCCTGTTTTACCAACTCGTTTGCAAAACTTTTTATATCTCCATTTAAAGCTATGTCTTTAAACATCAAGTGTTCCTGTGCATAGCTACCCATAATACTAACTATACAAATAAATCCGGTCAGAAGTGTTTTTTTGAGTTTCATGATTCCTAATTTTTGTTGGTTATAAATGTATTTTGTTGAAAAATATAAGGTCTTCAAAGATAAAAATAATATTTTTAGTAACTTCCATTTTATTTCTTTTTATCTGATTAAAAATAATGGAAATCCATCCGCTGAGCTCGAAGTGTTTATTCATGAAACCCCACCCGCTACGCTCGTCCCCTTAAAAAGGGGACATCTGTGAAATGCAAAGCTTTGTACAATTAATTATTTTGTTATTGAAAAACTTAAACTTATATCAAATCTCCTTTATTTCGCAAATTCCAGCATCCCAAGCTCTTCCCTTTCTAAGGGAAGTACCCGAAGGGGGTTGGGTTTCTTGTGTATTAATTCATTTCAAATACTTTCTTATCTCATCCAACGTCCTCGTGGGATATTGAAATACTTCAAAATTTTCAAAGCGTAACACCCGAACACCTACTGATTCCAGATATTCAGTTCTACGAGTGTCATATTGTTCACCGTCTTCAGTAAAATGGCCTTCTCCATCCAATTCAACGGCCAATTTATATTTGTGGCAGTAAAAATCAACCACATAATGACCTATACTAAACTGACGTAGAAAACGTTCTCCTTCCAATTGTTTGTTCCTTATCATCAACCACAATGTAACTTCGGCAGGTGTCATCTGCTTGCGCAGTTTGCGACGAAATGGTTTCATTTCGGGGAGAGTGTTTAGTTGGTCTGGCATGATAAATTGTTTTTTTAAAAGAAACCCCACCCACTCCGCTCGTCCACTTAAAAAGGGGACATCTGTGAAGTGCGAAGTTTTTTACAATAATTATTTTGTTATTGAAAACTTAAACTTATATCAAAATCTCCTTTATTTCTGAAATTCCCGCACCTCAAGTTCTCTCCTTTTTAAGGGGAGTCTCACGCTGAAAACGGGAGGTAGGGTTTTTATCTCATTCCTGTTTTCTTAGTTTTTTAGATGCCATTTTACATCTGCAGGAATATTGTTACTGCTGTGATAATATCTTGCCTCGAAATCATTACTTCTCTGTTTTATTGTCCAGATATTCCAGCCTTTCACGAAAGACAGCTTGTATTCAGTTGTAATTTTATAAGAAGAATTATTTGTGATGGTAGTTCCGGTAACTGTTACCGGCTTATCGCAATAAATATATTCACAATAAACAGAACCACTGTCGGTCAGATTATAATTGTTTTGAGATAACAAAAATCCTCTTCTGTATCCATCCTTTATACAAAAAAGATCCGGGGAATTATACTTCACGCTTTTATCGCTGACGAGTGAATCGGGGAACTGCTTGTCTATCCTGTAACAAAGTTTACCATAACTCAGTGCCGGAAGTTGCAGGGCAAAACCTCCATCATGAAACTTTGCTTTGGCTATGGTAACCGATGTAATAAACGAGAAATACTGGGTATCAATGGAGTCATAATACACTTTTGCATATACCGAATCTATTTGGTCTTTATACATATCAGCGTTGTAAACAACTCCCGCAATTTTCGAATAATCAGCTGTGATTGGTTCGTTACACGAAGTATTTAATGCTGTAATCAGGACTGTTAGTACTACGATTAGCTGGTTTCGTTTCATTAATTTTTTGGATATTTCATCCCGTCTTTATATGAGATTTGGTAATTATTTGGTTAGTTACAATTCGTCCCTGCGAGTGATTGAAAAATTATAAGTATCTGTAATATTTCTTACCGTCCTGAATTTCTATTTTGCTTATGTCTGATAAAGCAATAGTTTTTTGTATAAAACCCAGCTTTCGAGACTGATGACCCGTGAGGATATCATTTTCGACGCAGATACGGTCGAAATAAAAAATTGTACGCTTGCCCAGATGGTCGGTAATGCGCATTTCGAGCGAGGGTTTAATATTTATAGTAACCGGTAAGCCTGAATCAGTTATACAACGCACCTTTTCTATCGGATAGGTTTTGTAGGTTTGAATCATACCGCGGGGCGTCTGTACCTTTACTACTCTCCATTCCATCGATGCCATATCACCGAATTGCTCCCTAAAACTGTCGACCGGAATAGTATAGATTTGCATTCCCAGAAGCCGGAGTATGTTTTTAAATAGCATGGCTTGGTGTTTTGAAGTTTGTATTTAATAATTTCTCTCTCACTTACCCTGCTGCCGCACGAATTGCATCGTATGGCATATTTATTAGTACCGTTTCCCACGCGATACAATTCGTGCGGCAGCAGGGGGTGTGTTAGGGGGTCGTAAATTTTTATTTCATTCAAATTTTATTTTCTCTCTTTCTATAAACTCACTTAAACTTGTAGGTTTCTTTCCAGTAATTTTTTCGTAATATTCAGAGATAACTGGTTCTTTCTGAAATCTTGGTAGAAAATGTAACATTATCATTACGATAATCATCCCTTTAATCATTCCTTCTTTTTTCTTAATCTTATAAAATTCAAAAGGGCTCACACTTGAAAAACTAATGGGTCTTTTAATCGATGCATTTAATAAGTCAACAACTTTAAAAAAGTCTAAGTTCTCGTTTCCTGTTAGTTCAATTGCAAAATTTCTGTAATCAGAAAATTTATTCAACAAAACAGAGGAAGTCTCTCCTATATTTTCAATGTCTATCCAATTAAATTTCGCTTTTCCAGATGGTAAGATTATTTGTCTTTTTGTTTTTATGTCTTCGAGTAAAGTTGTTGTCAGATTTTGCATGAAATAACTTGGTCTTAAAAAAACATAGTCCAGCTTATATTCTTGAATTAGTTTTTCAATTTTGTTATGTGGTATCACTTTGCTTTTCTCTTTTCCTGCGTTATTTTTTCCCAACCATCTCTTGCCAGATTTTCTATATTAGAAAAATTTGAAATCTGCTGGTGTTGCACTGCCCTGGCAAACCATTTCACTGCTTCGTTATTGTCGCCCAACCTCCTGTTTAGTTCGCCAATCATATATATAATTCCTGGTTCGCCAAGTTTTTCTGGCACAAAAGACCCTTTCTCATATGTCTTAATATAATATTCCAAGGACTTTGCAAGATACACTTTTTCTTTTTCCACATCTTCAACCTCTCTATACATCCAAGTGAGATGCATATAAAGCCCAGAAATTGTGTTCTGATTTTCCGGTTTGAAACACTTGTAAAAAGCGATTGCCAAAAGGTGCTTGTTTACAGCATCGTCCAAAGTCACTTCCGTAGTCTGAGAAAACTTTACTATTTTGCCAGAGGTCTTTATGCCTTGTGCCAGTTTCATAATTTCTGGATGATATTCCAAAAGTACTTTTTCAAAATCTTCGTTGCGCGCAGAATAATTACACTCAGAGCAGGTAGTAATCGCGTAAAACATAGGATTTACGCTATCATAAGTTTTATGAAAGTCACTATCCATATTCTTCACCACCAAAGCAGAAGGCTTAAGCCGAGGTGTTTTAAATTTTGCTCCGCAACATTTGCATTCTATATCTTTTAACCAAATAGGTGTCGTCAAAAAAACCGCCTTAATTATTTTTAATTTTTATTTCCTTACTTCAACAAGTCCTCTATTCTGTTTATGCCTTTTTCTATATTTGCCATAGAAGTGGCATAGGACAGCCGGAAACTATTGTCTCTGCCAAAAGCTATGCCAGGGACTGCCGCCACTTTTGCTTCTGTCAGAAATAAGTCACACAAGGTCATAGACCCGTCTATTTTTTTGCCTTTAACTTCTTTCCCTATCAACTTTTTGAAATTTGGAAACATATAAAACGCTCCATCCGGTTCCACGCAAGTAAACCCTGGGATAGCGCGCAAACGCCCCAGCATATATTTTCTTCTTTTATCAAACTCATCCACCATAGCCTGCACCACTTTAGGATCTGTCTTTAGCGCTTCTATTCCCGCCACCTGTGATATGGTCGTCGGATTTGAGGTGGAATGTGACTGGAGATTGTCTATCGCAGCTACAAGTTCTTTGTCTTCTGCAGCAAGATACCCTATGCGCCAACCAGTCATAGCATATGACTTTGACAAGCCGTTTACCACTATGGTATTGGCCTTAATTTCTTTTCCAAAAGAAGCAATAGAGATGTGTGTCCTGCCATTATAAAGATTTTTCTCATAAATTTCATCTGAGATAACTTTGATATTTTTATTAACTGATATCTCGGCGAGTTTTTTTAGAGAACTTTCCGATAAGACTGCGCCTGTCGGATTAGATGGCGAGTTTACTATCATAAGTTTTGTTTTTGAAGTTATTTTGCTGTTAAGCAAATCAAAATCTATTTCAAAATTCTTTGCCTCGTCCAGTTCTACAAGCACAGGAATACCATCTGCGAGTTTTATTTGCTCCACATACGATACCCAAAAAGGTGAAAAAACTATTACTTCGTCCCCTGGGTTTATCATAGCCATAAAAATATTGTAAAGCGAGTGTTTCGCGCCACAGGAAACAATAATCTGCCCTGGCTTATATTCCAGATTATTATCCTTCATTAATTTTTCGGCAATTAACTTCCTCAAATCAGGCATCCCTGAAGAGGGCGTATATCTGGTCTGATTGTTTTGTATCGCCTTTATGCCCGCCTCTTTGATATTTTCTGGAGTGTTAAAGTCCGGTTCCCCAGCTCCAAACCCTATGACATCTACTCCATCCGCTTTCATTTGTTTTGCTTTTGCATCAATTGCCAGCGTAAGCGATGGTGCTACTTTTTGTACCCTGTTTGCCACTATCATAAATATAACCTCCAAGAATATTTTAGTTACAGTTTTCGTAACTTAATGCAGATATGACTTTTATTTTTCCATCATTGCTTTTATATTTTTAAGAGCCTGTTTGGTTCTTTGTTCGTTTTCAATCAAAGCCCAGCGCAGATACCCTTCTCCGCCTTCGCCGAAACCTATGCCCGGTGAAACAGAGATATGTGCTTCCGCGAGGAGTTTCATAGAGACCTCCATAGAATTCATTCCTTTAAAAAAAGCTGGGATGGGGGACCATACAAACATAGAGGCTCTTGGACTTTCTACATTCCATTCAAGTTTGTTGAGTCCGTCCACGAGTACATCTCGTCTGCTTTTATATATGGCGCGAATATCTTTGACACAATCGTCACGGCTATTGAGCGCGTGTATGGCGGCTATTTGTATCGGCTGAAACATTCCGTAGTCCAGATAACTTTTTATTTTTGCGAGAGTGGCGATAACTTTTTTATTTCCTGCCAAAAACCCTACTCGCCAACCTGGCATATTATATGTCTTTGAAAGAGTATAATACTCTGCTCCCACTTCTTTTGCACCTGGGACTTGTAAAAAACTTGGTGGTCTGTAATCATCAAAATAAAGTTCCGCATATGCCAAGTCGTGCAGTATCATTATGCCGTGCTGTTTGGCAAAAGCTACCACCCTTTCAAAAAACGCTAAGTCCACCGTGGCGGTAGTAGGATTATGTGGATAATTTAACACCAGCACTTTTGGTTTCGGCCAGACATTTTCTATTATTTTTTCCACATCTTCCAAAAGGTCTCTGTCTTTTACCATATTGACTGAGATTACATTTCCACCGGCAAGCGTCACGGCTGAGGCGTGTATTGGATAACAAGGCGAAGGCACTATCACGCTGTCGCCTCTGTTTATCATTGCATACATAAGATGGGAAATGCCTTCTTTGGAACCAATAGTAGCTATGGCTTCTGTTTCAGGATCTAAATCCACATTGAACCGCCTCTTATACCAGTCGGTCAGTGCGAGGCGTAGTTTGTATATGCCTTTTGACATAGAGTATCTGTGATTTTTCGGATTCATTACCGCTTCTATAAGCTTGTCCACTATGTGTTGTGGCGTGGCCCCATCAGGGTTACCCATAGAAAAATCCATAACATCTTCGCCTTTTGCGCGTGCGGCTTTCATAGAAGCCGTCAATTTTGCAAATAAATATGGCGGAAGATTTTTTACTTTTTCATTTTCGAGATTTTCCATTATTTCTTTTATGTCTCTGGGTTCAGGCATTTTAGACCTCTCGTTTTATTCCAAAACTTTACTTTGGAATTAGAAGTTTGTCACTTTTTTTACTTCTTTCACCCTAGCAGCTATTTTTTTATTTGACAATGTCAAAAGCCGATTTATGCTAAAGTCCTCCAAGCTGTAAGACGCTACCGCATTGGCGTGTACCACGGCTTTTTTAATTGTATCTTTTTTAGTGTTCCCCGCCTGCGCTATATAACCAATAAAAGCTCCGGCAAAAGAATCGCCCGCACCTGTAGGATCTATTACAGTTTCCACCGGGTATGCGCCGAGTATAAAATACATATCGGGACCCAAGACAGAAGCCCCGTGCTCGCCCCTTTTTATTATCACATATTTAGGACCAAGTAATTTTATTTCTTTGGCAGCCAAGATAAGGTTTGTCTTCCCAGTAAACTCTCGGATTTCCGAATCGTTTAGCACCACAGCATCCACTCTTTTAAAAACTTCTGTGAGCTTATCTTTTTTAGTTTCTATCCAGTAGTTCATAGTATCACACAAACTAAACTTAACCTTTGGCATATTGTCCAGTACTTCGAGCTGTAGGTCTGGGTCGATATTCGCAAGAAAAAGATAAGGCATTGCTTTATATGCGTCTGGCACTCGTGGTTTAAACTTGGCAAGCACATTTAAATCTGTAGCCAAAGTTTCCCGTGAATTCATATCAAAATGATATTTTCCCTCCCAATGAAAGGTCTTTCCTTTTTCTTTTATAAGTCCTGAAGTGTCAATCCCGCGTTTTTGTAGCAAGGTTATATGTGCCTGCGGAAAGTCGTCTCCGACCACCCCTATAATTCCAGTTTTTGCATAATATGAAGCCGCCACAGAAGCAAAAGTACAAGAACCACCAAGAATGTTTTCCTTTCTTTCAAAAGGGGTTTCTATGGTATCTAAAGCCAAAGTTCCCACTATAACCACCGACATAGCATCATCTCCATAAGTTATGCATTATATATAAACCCCAACTAAAAACCGTCTAAATTATATGAATATTATCATAGTAGAAAGTATTTGGCAATATCTTAAAAGGCATTTCTTGCCCTTTGTAAAAAGGATAAACAAAAAGGAAGGTCTTATAAGACCTTCCTTTTTGTTTTGTTTATCTATATAAAATTATAAGTTATTATTGAGCTAATTCCCGTTTAAATTAAAAACCCATACTAATATTCAAGCCCACGACAAACCCACTGTAATCAAAAGGTATTGCTTTGCCGTCAGAGCCTTCCGCCACATCGCCCTTTTTGATTCCCATATCCGCATTGTCAGCTAGAGCTTTCATTTCTGCTATATTTGCGATTCTATAACCCAGAAGCAAACCACCTG
>CAILUR010000026.1 GCA_903837445.1 uncultured bacterium
GACCTATATGGAGGCGTGGGGGCTTTGACACTTCCCCTGCACAGGACTATCGGGAAACTTACAGAGGTGGAAGTGGATGATAATAGTTTTGTCAACCTGCACACTGCCGTGAAATATTATGGGATACGAAATGCGGTCATAATTAAAGGCAGAGCTGAGGATGTGCTTGAACGGATTTTGACGGAAGGCAGTGTGGATACCGTAGTTTTGGATCCGCCTAGACGCGGTATGCATCCTCGGGTTTTGACTGTCTTGAAAAAATACAAAGTGAAAAAAATACTATATATTTCTTGTAATCCTGCGAGTTTTTGCAGGGATATAAGTGAGCTAAAAGAGGCTTACTTGTTGAACGAAATAACACCATTGGACCAGTTTGCTAACACCTATCATATGGAAGTTATGGCGGAACTGAAAATACGGAAATAGCTCGCCGTACCGGCTATAAAACATTTTGCTGGAGGAGAGGCTGGCACGGCGGTGTGCTTTTTTATTTAGCCGGCTTGGCAATCGGCGGCTTTGCGGGGGGCGGGTAGTTGAGGGGATTATGGGACTTTGCGGGAGTGGGGAACTGGAGGCGGCTAAATTGGAAACGAGGTTTAGGCGAAGTAGGTAACTGGGAAGCCGGCTAAATAAAAAAGCACACCGCCGTACCGGCTGCGAACACTTTGCGCGAGACATCGCCGTACTGGCTGGAAGGCTAGAATCGCCGTACCGGCTGGAAAAACCGTAATAAACGAAACTATATTCTTCGCTCTTTTATCCTTGTCAAACTTCATTATTATATGTTAATATAATTGCGTTTTGCTAGTGGAAATATAAAAAATCAATAAGTCTTATTATTTTAAGGAGGAAATACATGTATAGAAAGCAGACCATGGTTTTTATTATCAGCATTATTCTCATCGCCTTTTCGGTGTGGAAACTTTATCCTATTTTTGATATGAAGGATTCTGAAGGGAACATAATCCAAAAAGGAAAAATGAAACTCGGGCTTGATTTGCAGGGTGGAATGTATTTAAAACTTGCTATTGATACTGAAAAATTGCCGGAAAATATGAAACTCGAGGAAGCGGTCTCTCGCGCGCTTGAAATTTTGCGTAATAGAATAGATGCGCTCGGCGTAGCAGAACCTTTGCTCACAAGAGAAGGCGACAGGTTTATAGTGGTGCAATTGCCGGGAATAAAAAATCCGCAAAGAGCATTGGATATTATAGGAAAGACAGCACAGCTTCAGTTTAAACTGGTAAATGATAGGTATAAAATAACAGAAATGCAGGATTCGGGTGGAAATATTGTGCCATCAAAAATACCTGCGGATGTGGATGTTTTGGAAGGGAAAGAAGGCGAAAGATATCTGATAGAAAAAAACGGGATTATCACCGGCGCTGAACTTGTGGATGCAAAAGTAGAGATTGGCAACGATGGTGGTTCTGTTGTGGCTTTTAAACTTTCCCCTGACGGCGGCAGAAAGTTTGCTGAAGTGACAGGCGACAATGTCGGCAAACGGTTGGCGATAATTTTGGATGATAAAGTATATTCGGCGCCTGTGATTAAAACAAGAATAAGCGGTGGCTCTGGAATAATCGAAGGACAATTTACTTTGGAAGATGCAAAGGACTTGGCACTTGTTTTGCGTGCCGGTGCCTTGCCTGCTCCTGTAAAAATAATCAACAAGTATGTGGTCGGTCCCTCCCTCGGGGCGGATGCTATCGCCAGCGGTCAAAAATCAATAATCATAGGCGCGCTTGCGGTGGTAATTTTTATGGTATTTTATTATGGGATGTCAGGGTTTATTGCTGATTTTGCCCTCATCTTTAACCTCTTGTTCGTGCTTGGAGTAATGGCGGCTTTAAATGCGACACTTACTCTGCCGGGAATTGCGGGCTTGACTTTGACGCTCGGTATCGCGGTGGACTCTAATGTACTTATCTTTGAGAGAATCAGGGAAGAAATGCGCACGGGTAAAACTATTCGTGCCGCTATAGATGCGGGCTATAACAGGGCTTTATGGACCATTATTGACTCTCATGTCACTTCCTTGATTACGGCTGCTATTCTTTTCCAATTTGGGACAGGTCCAATAAGAGGTTTTGCTGTGACTCTTTTTTGGGGACTTGTCATAAGTCTTTTCACGGCATATTTTATCACTCAGTCCATATTTGAAATGAGAAAAAATTACAAGTCCTTGAGCATATAATAAAAAAAAAGAAATTATTTTAGGAGGAACTTTAAAATGATGGAACTTATTAAAAATCCGAAACTGAACTTTATAGGCGCGCGAAAAGTGACCTATATATTTTCAATCCTGCTCGTGTTAAACGGTCTTTATGCAGTGTATTTGATAGGCGCGGGAAAAGCCAAAATGGGGCTGGACTTTACTGGTGGACTTTCTATGCAGGTGCAATTTTCAAAAGATATAAACACAGAACAGATAAGAACCATTATCAGCAAGAATGGGTTTGACCAGGCAGTCATTCAAAAAATGGGGACAGATACAGATAAAATATATTTACTGCGCCTCGGTAACAGGGAACTTAAAGGCAAAGTAAATCCTTCGGCAGAGATTATTGCTATCCTCGCAAAAGGCACAGGCGACAACGCGATAACTGAATTGGAAACTAATGAAGTGGGGTCTCTGGTCAGCTCGCAGATAAAGCAAAAAGCTCTTATGGCGGTCATTTGGGCGCTGGTAGGGATTCTCGTATATATATGGATAAGGTTCAAATTTAAATTTGCGGTAGCGGCCACCATAGCTACGCTTCACGATGTTCTGGCAGTGCTTGGAA
>CAILUR010000027.1 GCA_903837445.1 uncultured bacterium
AAAATGACTGTAGTTCGTAGGCTTCCATATCTGTATGCACTCGAAAGTTAAATACCTGCCCAAACGCATGCACTCCCGCATCAGTTCTACTCGCGCCTGCGGTATGTACTTCCTGTTTGAAAATTTTATTGAGGGCATACTCCAAAAGACCTTGGACAGTGACAAACTCTTTCTGTTTTTGCCACCCATAATATGCCAACCCCTTGTAGGCGACCACGCATTTAAAGTTTTTTCTTGTCATTTTACAGCGAGTTTTGTATTATTTCTGCCTGACTGTTTTGCATTATAAAGCGCCGCATCCGCTTTTTCTACAAGGGCTTTTTTAAGAATGGCGTGCGCCGGATATTCTGAGACCCCAAGACTTATACGAATGTTCAGTATCTTTTCTTCTCCATAAAAAAGATGTTCTTCAATTTTTTTCCGTATTTCCTCGGCCTTGACAAAAGCCTCGTCTGCTTTTGTTTCAGGCATCACTACCGCGAACTCTTCTCCACCATAACGACATAGCGTATCCGTGTGGGAAAGCGCTGCCTTTGCCACATTTGCCACCTCAGTCAAGACATGGTCCCCTGTCTGATGCCCGTAAGTGTCATTTACTATTTTAAAATGGTCTATGTCAAATATAATAAGTGCCAGGGGTGACTTAAATCTTTTTGCCAGTGTCAGCTCCTGATCTATTTTCGTCTCAAAATAACGCCTGTTAAAAATACCCGTGAGCGCATCTGTCACTGCTTTCGCTTCACTTTCCTGCATTTGTTCCATAATTGCCTTTTCTGTTTTCTTTACCTGTTCCACCACTTCTTTTTCAAGTTTTTTTCCTGTCTGACTCTTCATTTGGTTCATAATGCTCAAAGACAATGTTTTCATTTGCTCAGTGAGTTCTGGCCAAAGTCGCTTTATTTCTCGGTCAGTTTCTTTTCTTGCGAGAAGCCTTATCTGTTTTCTTATCACCCTTCTAAAAGCCGCGAGTTCAGCCATTTCGCGGTTTACATATTTTTGTATCGTGGCGCGGACCACCACTGTCAGCTCTCGTTCTATCTGTTCGTTCACTTCATTTAAAAACTCTTCTTCTTTTTTTAGTAGTTCGTCATATTTGGTTTCTACTTTATCACCTATGTTTTTAGCTTCATTGGCTTCTTGATGGGCTTGCTTTATTTCGGAAAATACGGTTTCCATTTTTTCTGCCGTTTCTTTTCGCAATTTTTCCGCCAAGTCTTTTAGTTTGGAATCCACCATAGCATCTACGGCTCTTTTTACCGCTTCATCCACGCCCGCATCTATATGCTCATCCACAACCTTTTCAGCTATTTTGTCTATTTTTTCTTCAAGCTCTTTTTCTTTTTGTTTTTCCAAATCTTTATCTGCCATTTTTCATCCTGTTCACATTGATTCTACTGGTGTGATTCCCATTATTTTGAAAGCCACAGTCAGTGATTTTTTTAAAGCTTTTAATAAATAAATTCTTTTCGCCGTGGTCTGTGCATCATCCGTAATCACTCGGCACTTGGCGTAAAAAGTATGAAACTTTGACACCATATCAAAAGTATACTGCACAAGGACAGACGGAGAATATTTTAAAGCCGCTTCTTTTATCGCTGCAGGTAAATCTATCATTTCTAAAACTAAGGCCTTTTCTTCTTTTTCCAGTGCCTCAAATTTTACCGTATGAAAATCCATACTGTTTATGTCCACTCCCGTTTCTGTCGCATGTTTAAAAACACTACACAGGCGGGCGAAAGCATACTGCACATAAAATACTGGATTATTGTCAGTTTTTTCCATAGCCAGTGCTACATCAAAATCTAAATGGGAATTATAATTACGCATTAAAAAATAATATCTGGCAGCATCCACGCCTACCGCTGCTATAAGGTCATCTAGTGACACAAACTGCCCTGCTCTTTTTGACATTTTCATTTTTTCGCCTTCGTTGAGCAGGTTTACCTGCTGGAGAAGAATTACTTTCAAATCATTTTTATCATAGCCGAGCGCCTGAATTATCGCCTCAAGCCGAGAAATATACCCGTGATGATCCGGCCCCATAATATTAAATATGTAATCAAACCCACGATTTTTTTTATTAGCCATATAGGCGATATCACTCATAAAATATGTAAAGGCGCCGTCTTGTTTTTTTACTACCCTGTCCTTGTCATCTCCAAAATCAGTGGTTCGAAACCATATCGCCCCTTCGTTTTCATAAAAATAACCTTTAGCGCTTATGGCTTGAAAAATCAGTTCCGTTTCATTTACCTTTTTTTCATTTTCATATAAAGAGGATTCTAAAAACCATAAATCAAAATGGACGCAGAACTTTTTTAAAGTTTCTTTCTGGCTGTGCAACATATAGCCGAGAGAAAACTCTTTTATAATTGCCGCTCGTGCCGAGGCATCCATATCAAAAAGGTTTTCCCCTCGTGCGTCTTTTAGGGCCTGTGCCACAGCAATCACATAGTCCCCTTTGTAGCCCTCTTCTGGCAGGTGGGCTTCCAAGCCGAGTAAATGTGCATATCTGGCTTCCACTGTCTGAGTAAACAAAGTCATTTGTCTGCCAAAATCATTTACATAAAATTCAGTATTTACTTTATAGCCAGACAAGTTCAATATTTTTCCCAAGGTATCGCCATAGGAAGCCGCTCTCCCGCTCACTATATTCAGTGGACCTACGGGATTTGCGCTGACAAACTCCAAATTAATTTTTTTTCCCTGCCCCAGAGAGTTTTTAAAAAATGACTCCTCGGACAAAAGTGTATCAATAAGCTTTTTATAATATTCACTTTTCAAGGTGATATTTAAATACCCTTTTACATTTTCCACATGTGCCACATTTTCGTAAGCAGTTAAAGCCAGTGCCATTTCTCCACCTATGACCATTGGTGCTTTTTTCATCATTTTCGAAAGCAAGAAAGGTGCGTTTACAGCATAGTCAGCCGCTGCTCCCTCTGGCGGGCGTTCAACTTTAAAATCAATTCCCTCTGCCGCATAAAGCGACTTGGCAATCTCTCTGATAGCTTTTTCTATATAACTTTTAGCCGTCATCGTCATTCCTTTAAACAAGGATAAATGTATCCCCTATGTATTTAGTATTATAATTGAAACAGGCAAAAAATCAAAGGAAATATATAGCGGGTTAGCAAGTTGCCAAAATAGCTATTATTGCTTTTCTGCAGGATCTTTCCAGACAGTTGGGCGCTCGTGTGCCACTGAGTCGAGTTCTTTTATCGCGTCGTGAACATCCTTTGCGTGAGCTTTATTCTCCAACCCTGACAAAAGACTATACACGCAAGGTACTACAAAAAGAGTAAGCATAGTGGAGAAAAATACCCCACCTATAATAACGAGGGCCATAGGCACTCTCGTCTCAGCTCCGTGTCCCTGTGCGAGCGCCGACGGGATTGCCGCCGCGATAGTCGCCGCAGAGGTCATAATAATGGGGCGTAAGCGTACCGGACAAGCATTTATGAGGGCATCTTTTACGCTCATACCTTTTTCTCTTCGCTGATTAGTGAAATCCACGAGCAAAATCGAATTTTTCTTTACAATCCCCATAAGCAGTATAATGCCTATCGCACTATAAATATTTAGGGTCTTTCCAGTAAGCGTCAGGGCTACAAAAGCGCCTGAGAGACTGAACGGAAGCGCCATTAAAACCGATATGGGATGCACAAAACTATTAAATTGCGAACCAAGTACCATATACGCCACAAAGATTCCGAGGATAAGCGCAATTATCAAACTGCTGAACGAATCATTATAACTTTGCGCACTACCTGTCAGTACCATTCTGTAGCCCTCTGGTAATATTTTTTTTGCCAAATCCTGCACTGCTTTAAGTGCCTCGCCCTGTGATTTCCCTGGAGCAACATTTGCAAATACACGAATGGCTCTTTCACGATTTTCTCGGGTTATGGAAATAACAGTAGCCTTTTCTTCAGTGGTGACCATAGATGACAGTTGTATCATTTCCCCTCTGTTATTTCTTATCCACGCATTTTTTAAATCTACAAGCCCAGTGCGTTTATCCGTTGGCAATTCCACCACAATATTATACCTTTTTCCATCTTTTGTAAACTTTCCAGCTATTTTTCCACCAAAAAGCGTGCTGGCTAAGTCCCCTATCTTATCAATATTTACAGCACGCGCTGCAGCTTTTTTCCTGTCAGGAATTATCATAACTTCTGTCATACCTGTTTTGAAATCCAAATCCCCATCTACCATTAAACCTGTCTTTTCCATTTCATTTTTCATAGTCAAACTGTATGCGGCAAGTTTGTCCCAGTCAAGCCCCATTACCACAAATTCTATCGGATAACCTCTTTTCGCAGTAAACCCAGACAAAGAAAGATCCTGAATACTCACTACAAAAACACCTGGGATTTGTTTAATATCTTTTCTTATATCACTCATAATTTCTGTTTGTGTCATTTGTTTTTTGAGTTTTGCATCAATAGGTCTGGCATCGTGTTCCATTAACGATACCGAAATAAAACCTCCAGAATTTCTCGCACTCGCAATATAGCCTTCCACATCTTTTCTCTGCAGTATCAAAGCCTCAGCTTTTTTCATAACTTCATTTGAAAAAGTCAAAGAAGACCCTGGAGGTGTCTGGATATTTATATTAATTCTGCCCTGATCTTGTGCAGGGACAAATTCTTTTTTTA
>CAILUR010000028.1 GCA_903837445.1 uncultured bacterium
CACGCCTGCTTTTTCAAGTTGGGGGTATAAGGGCTATTCAGAATATTGGTTGAATGAAACCAATGACTGGATTTACAGGCACTTGCATAAATGTTTTGAAAAAATGATGGCCCTTGCGTACGAATATAGATATAAACCATTATCTGCTTTGCAGGAACGCGCGTTAAAACAAGCGGCACGGGAAGTGCTATTGGCACAAAGTAGTGATTGGGCTTTTATTATGAGGACTCAAACTATGGTAGAATATGCTGTGAAAAGAACAAAGACACATATACACAGATTTGATAAACTCAACGATATGATAAAAATGGATGTCTTTGATGAGGCCTATCTTGCGGAAATGGAATGGAAAGATAATATCTTTCCAGATATTGACTGGACTTCTTATTCTTTATAACGGGTGAAAATGAAAAAAATAGTATGTAGTATGTTATTTATTTTTGTAATGACCACAGCGCTTTTTTCGATAACCCCCAGCTCTTTAAAACCGTTGGGCAGGGTAAGTGATTTTGCTGGAATTATTTCCCCTGAGGATGTACAAAAAATGACTGCACTTATTGGGGAATTAAAACAAAAAACCGGCGCCGAGATAGCGGTAGTCACAATAAAATCGCTTGAAGGTGAAGACCTAAATGATTTTACTCAAAATTTATTTAAAGAATGGAAAATAGGCGAAAAAGGCAAAGATAACGGAGTTATGCTGCTGGTAGCTTTTGAAGAAAAAAAAATACACATAGAAGTGGGCTATGGTTTGGAAGGACTTATTCCTGACGGAGTGGCTGGCGATATAATCAGAGATCAGATAACTCCCGCGTTTAAAGCAGGAGATTATGGCGCAGGACTGGGAAGCGCAACACAGGTCATAGCGGGAAAAATAGCTTTGGAAAATGGAGTTACACTAACTGGACAATATGAAGAAACTCAAAACGCGAGAAAGTTAACCCCTATGGAGAAAATTTTCTCCATAATATTTTTAATCTTTATGATAATAATGATAATTAGACATCCGTGGTTATTGCTGTTGTTTATAACTTCTGGGCGTAGTGGTGGTGGTGGTTTTGGTGGGGGCGGAGGATTTGGAGGTTTTGGTGGCGGTAGTAGTGGCGGTGGTGGTGCCAGTGGTGGTTGGTAATTAATTTATTAAAGGAGATTATTATGGAAAAAGAGTTGCTAGTGTTTGCGGAAGCCCTAAAAAAAATATGTGCGGCTAATATTAAATCTTTTGTGGTATATGGTTCTGCCGCGAGTGGGGAAAAACACGCTAAATCTGATTTTAATACGCTGTTGGTGCTAAAAACAATGACTCCTGCTGACCTAAAGGCGATATCCAAAATAGTTGAAAAGTGGGTAAACAAGGGAAATCCAGCACCACTTTTGTTTACCTATGCCTCAGTGCTTAGTTCCGCAGATACTTTCCCTTTGGAATTTACAGACATAAAAGAGAATCACTTGACTCTTGCTGGGGAAGAAATATTTAAATCACTCAAGATAACAGGGGCTCATTTAAGAAATCAACTGGA
>CAILUR010000029.1 GCA_903837445.1 uncultured bacterium
CGACCACTTGGCACAGAGACTGGTTATGCGCGGGTTAAGTAAAACACAAACAGTGGCGCTGTTGATATTGCTTTCTATAATAATGTCAGCGCTGGCTATCATAAGCACCCGTGTGAATTTTTCTACCGCACTTATTATTTATCTGGGAGCTGGTTTTTTTGTAATGTTTGCTGGCTTTGTTGTGGCCGGAGTGGATATGTCAAAATATCATAAGGTAGACCAAAAAAGAAAATGAAAACCATAATAATAGGCGCGGGGTTTGCGGGCTTGGCCGCGGGGATAAAACTAAAAGAGAATTTCTTAATTATTGAAAAGGACAAGCGCCCAGGAGGGTTGTGCAAGAGCGAGACCAAAGATGGTTTTGTTTTTGATTATACTGGTCACTTTTTACATTTGAGAGACAAAAAAATAGAAAAGTTTGTTTTGGAAAACTCCACCTGCCAACTGAATAAAATAACTCGCCACGCTTTCATTTACAGCAAAGGCGTGTACACGGGGTATCCATATCAGATAAACAACTATGGTTTGCCGGCTGAGACTATCGCAGAGAACTTGACAGGGTTCATAAGGACAAGTCTCGTAAAAAATCCAAAACAGGAAAATTTTAAGCAGTGGATATTAAATACGCTAGGCGAGGGCATAGCAAAAAATTTTATGGTGCCATATAATTCAAAATTATGGAAATATCCTCTTGATAAAATGACTGTAAAATGGCTGGGGAGGTTTGTCCCAACGACCACGCTTGACGAGATAATGAATGGGATATTACCAAAAGCCAAAACTGACACTGGCTATAATGCGGCTTTCTATTATCCTGAAACTGGAGGTATAGAAGCGGTCATAAAAGATTTTTATGCGAAAGTAAAAGACAAAGTAAAACTGGGTGAGACAGTGATAAAAATAGATACAAAAGCAAAAAAAGTTATAACGGATAAAGGCGAGTACATATACGAAACACTAATAAATACAATGAATTTAAAGAGTTTTATGAAAATAGCTTCTGGGCTGGCGGGGTCAAAACTCGCGAAAAAACTGAAAGCTACCTCAGTATATAATTTAAACATAGGGTATAAGGGCACGGCGCCAAAAGATAAACATTGGGTATATGTGCCTGAAAAAGATTTTGTTTTTTATCGCGTGGGGTTTCCGCATAATGTAGCACCGAAAAATGTGCCACAGGAATGTGGAGCGGTTTTTGCAGAAGTGGCTTTCAGAGGCGCACTGCCGACAGGACTGGATAAGAAAATAACAAGCGGCCTTATAAAAATGGGAATACTTAAAAATGAAACGGTTATCATAAGCAAACTTCCGATGTTTTTAAAAGAGGCATATGTCATTTATGATAAATATAGGGAAGTGAAATTACCTGTAATAATGGCGGAGTTGAAGGGCAAGGACATCTTGTCCATAGGCCGTTGGGGCGCGTGGGAATACTCCAGTATGGAAGACGCAATAATGCAGGGGTTTGAAGTGGCGGAGAAAAAATGAAAAAACGCATTGCCATAGTTATCACAAAACTTGAGCTCGGCGGCGCACAACAGATCGCACTTTTCTTGGCTGAAAACCTCGACCGCAAAAAGTTTGAAGTTTTTTTGATTGCCGGGACAGGAGGGTATCTTGATAAAAAGGTTTCGAAAAAAATAAAGTTAAATCTTTGGGAAGACCTCACACACCCGATTAGCCCGATTAAGGATATAAAAACTTTATTTGAAATGAAACAATTCTTTATAGATAATAAAATAGACATTGTGCATACACATTCTTCAAAAGCCGGAATCCTCGGCAG
>CAILUR010000030.1 GCA_903837445.1 uncultured bacterium
CTATAATATTTATAAAAATAACTCTTGCTAAATTAATTATTTTTTATATACTGTAATACAGTAATACGGTTTTACAGTATTAAATTTCAGGAGGCAAGGATGGGAAACATAATACCAATTGGAAAGAGAGGAGTGGTGTATATGCCTAAAAAAGTATTGAAGAAGTATGAACTTTCAGAAGGGGACTATGTCGAAATAAGCGAAACGGAAAAAGGGATTCTTTTAAAACCCAAAGCTGTAGTGGATAAAGAATATGCTTGGTTTTTTAAGAAAACAAAAAAACTCTCACACAGACCAGCCACTATATAATAGTGGTTGTGGAGTACTGGGTATAAAAGGGGTTAAACTCTTATTTTAATTGACTTTTTGAATGAAAATTGGTAATATTTGTGAGTAATACATAGAAAGAAGAGGCTTTGAGCTTCTCACCTAAGCGGAATTAGCCGCCGGGGTTAATAACCGGTTTAA
Organism: uncultured bacterium; assembly: GCA_903837445.1. Taxonomy (GTDB): domain Bacteria; phylum Oederibacteriota; class PGYV01; order PGYV01; family CAILUR01; genus CAILUR01. The sequence continues at coordinate 469 of CAILUR010000030.1, forward strand.
CAAGTTACTTTAACGGCTATTACTTTTTATGAGCCGTTTTTTTATTTTATACAGGAATATGTAGCATTATATATGAAATAAGAGCAAAAACTTTACAGGAGGTGGATGACTATTTCATTTACGGAATTAAGAATTAACAGGCAGATTAGAACGGAAAAAATCAGGGTCATAGATGGGGAAGGTGTTTCACTTGGAATTTTGACAGTACCAGATGCTGTGAAAATCGCTGAAGAACGGGGTATGGATTTAGTAGAAATAAGCCCAAATGCGTCCCCGCCAGTTTGCAAACTGCTGAACTATGGAAAGTTCAGATATGCGCAGGTAAAAAAAGACAAGGAAAATAAAAAGAAACAGCATGTGGTGGTGGTAAAAGAGATACAGGTCAGACCAGCCATAGGCAAGCACGATTTTGACATAAAACTTAATCACGCAATGGAGTTCCTTGATAAAGAATTTAAAGTTAAATTTGTCATCAGGTTCCGCGGCCGCGAAATGGATCAAAAATCGGTCAAAGGAAAGGAAATGACTCAACATATTCAAAAGACACTGATCGACAAAGGCGAACTTGAAGATAATGTTATCAATGAAGACAAAACAATGATATTTATCATAGCGCCAAAGAAAAAATAAAAGGGCCATGTTGCCCGCGAAACAGGAGGAAGTATGTATAAGTTAAAGACAAATTCAGGAGCAAAAAAAAGGTTCAAAAGAACTGGTACTGGTAAAATCAAGTATAAAAGAAACAGCTTGAGACATCGGCTTCAGCAGGAGTCAAGCAAGGCGAAAAGACATAAAAGAGAAAAAGGATATGTCACCTCGGCAAACTTTAAGGCGATTGATAGAATTATAGCAAGATAAAGGAAGAGAAAGACCGGAAAAGCACGATACCCGGAAACAACACGCGAAACCAGCACATTGCTGGGAGTATGCTTCAGGAGGTTTTTAAATGGCACGAGTAAAAGGCGGAGTTACAAAAAAAAGAAGACATAAAAAGTTTTTAAAACTCGCAAAAGGGTTCTACGGAAGAAAAAAGAATACCATAAAAAGAGCGACAGAACAGGTTATGAAAGGTATGAAAGCAGCCTACATAGGCCGCAAACAAAAGAAGCGCGATTTCAGAAGGTTGTGGATTGCCAGAATAAACGCTGCCTGCAGAATGAACGGAATAACCTATTCGAGATTTATGGATGGCATGAATAAAGCTGGTATAGATTTAAACCGGAAACAACTCTCTGAGTTGGCAATAAGTGATCCAGCGGCATTTTTGAAACTTGTAGAAACTGCCAAAGCAAAAGTTTTAGTGGCGACTAACTGAGTAGAGAAGTGAACTCGGAGCGAGTCCTTTTTATTTTATTGTGAGTTTGACTTGTATAGGCCCCGAGAATAATTTTCGGGGAACGACTGAAAACAAGAAAAAAGAGCTCCGGGAGATAAATTGATGCAGAAAAACGCTGGCAAATATATAGCCATATTTTCGGCGGCAATTGCGCTTGTATTTTTTATTTCGATGTTTTTGTTCAGCGGTTTGCATCTCTCAGCGCCGTTGGATGATGCTTTTATATATATGCAATATGCGAAAAACACAGCCGCAGGACACTTCCTTGAATATGTACGGGGAGAAGGCTATTCCTCAGGGGCAACAGGTTTCTTGTATGTGTTACTTCTCGCTCCTCTCACGCTAATATTTAAAGGCGCCTTTCTGGTAATCCCCATATATTTTCTAAGTGCATTTTTTCTTTTTATAACTACGCTATATATTTTTAAAATCCTAAAACAACTTATAAAAGACGAGAAATTTGCTTTGTTTGGCGCCTTTTTGTTTGCTACAAATGGAAGTCTTTTGTGGGGTTATTTTTCGGGAATGGAAATAGGACTTTTTTCTTGTCTAATAGTTTTGTCCCTGTATTATGTTTTTTTCTCCGAAAAACTGTGGTTGAAATTGATATGCCTATCTTTATTAGCGCTGTCAAGACCAGAGGGGTTTATTCTCACTGTTTTGCTGGCGGGTTTGAAAGGGCTTGAAGTGGCGCTTAATATAGGAAAAAAATCCGAGAAAAAAAATGATTATCTCTGGGTATATTTACTGGCGGTGGTGGCAGGTTTTTCTTATTTTATAATGAACAAAATTTTTACAGGCGACTTTATGCCAGACTCCATGAGGTCAAAATCAAACTTCTCTTTGCTATATTTTTATTATCCGGATATAATAAAACAGGGGCTCGCAGATTATCTCGAAATACTCAAAAAGATTTTTAATGGAAATTTAGAATATTTCTTTTTTCATTATATGTTTTTGTTTTTTTGTATGGGGGCACTTCCTGGGGCGTGGAACGAACTGCAACAGAAAAAAATCGGAATATATATACTTGCTTTCTTTTGGTTTTTTATAGGGCTTATGTCCACAGTTTTTTCCAGTTTTGCCGGAGTGCACAATTACAGGTATGCCATGCCTTTTATGACAGTGTTTGTTATATTTGCGGTTATAGGCATATATCAGGTCTTCACTGCGTTTGTCCCAGATAAACAGCTTGTAAAAAAACGAGCTTTTTCGGCACTGGTTATTTTACTTTTGTCTTTCAATGCTTTTAGTATTGTGGCAAATGTAATAAATTTTGGGCTGGATTGCAAGGATATATATGGGCAGTCCATAACCGCAGGAAAGTGGATAAAACAAAATATTCCGGCGGATAAGACAATAGCACTTAACGATGCTGGCGCTATTGCTTATTTTTCTGATGCTAAAATTTACGATCTTGTTGGACTGGTAACTAATGGGCAGGCGGCGTGTTTTAGGAGCGGCAATGGTAGTGTCTATGAGGAAATAGAAAGAAAAAAACCGGACTATTATATGATTCACCTCGGTTGGTTCAATTATGAGGGGTATGATGAACCCTGTAATGAATGCTGTGTGCAGGGGTGTGAGAGTAAAGAGAATCTTTGTTATTATAAATATAATCTGCTACAACCCAGACTTGCCGAATTTAATCTTAAACGGCCGCCTGCCTACTATATCATAGGGTCTCCTGAAATATGTGCTCCAGCTGATCAGTCAATGTTTAAAAGCGGAGATATGATGAAAATAGACCACTCTGAGAATGGAAAGTACGAGCAAAAAGATAAGATAGATGTGGCGGATTTGCGTGAAGAAAAAGCGCATGCGTATAAAATTTGGTCACAGGGTCCACCTGATATACCAGGTAGTTTACTTAAACAGACCTCTTATCTGGGGCTACCAAATGTAAAAGTGCTAGATGGCGGCAGAGTAACTATGGGAGGGGAAAGTTTTACTGTAGAAAACCTTACTCCAGGGAAAGCGCTTAAGATTGTGAGGAGAACCTATTCCACCCCACACAATGTTATAGATGTATTTGTTGACGGCAAAAAGGCGGGAACTTGGGAAACCTCAAAACACTGTGCCTTTACCGAGCAGGAGTTTGTGGTAACTGGAGAAAAAATTACTTCGGACAAAGCTATGGTTCGGCTTGAAATAAAATCAAAAACGAATTATAATATTTTTTATTATTGGTTTCTTGAAGAAAAAGGAGATAACTAATGGAAAAAAATAAAGGAATTTTTGAAGCCACTCCTGTGTTTAAAATTTTTATGACAGCCCTGCTTGTGACCTTTGTGGCTGCCGCATTTTCAGCTTTTTATAATAATTATTCACCAGCCTTTAACAATTCTTTTTCATATCAGACCTTTGACAGGGCAGCCACTATCGCAAATGCTAACTTTATGAGTACTGGAGGGAATGCCTCTGCAATAAAAGAAGTAGGCGGGATTTTATATACTTATCTGCTCGCAGGTATTTATAAAATTGCTGGTGCTGGTGTTATCGTGGCGATAGTTTATTTATTAGCTTTGGCAGCTTTCTTTTTTACTCTGCTCATGTTTTATAAACTGGGAAAGGCCATTTTGGGCGAGGCATATGCTTTTTTAGCGGTGGTGGTGTTCGCGGTATCAACTCCAGTAGTGCTCGCGGCAACGGGGGGCACGGAAGTATGGCTTACTATGTTGCTGTTCTCACTAAATATTTATTTTCTATATTTTGAAGTGGAGAAAAACCAATATAAAGGTGCTTTAATAACTTCTGGAATAATGTGTTTGAACGGTTATTTTGGAATTGTTTTTGGAGGGGTTTCGATAGTTTATACAATTTTGCAAATGAATTCGAAAATAATAAAAAAGTATTATTTAGAAACTATGGGATGGACTGCTGCAGTTCTGGGACTTATGTGCGCGGCTCTTTTTGTTTATATTTTTATGGGAAATTTCACCCCGGAAACTTTTGACGCGAGTGCGATTTTTAGAAACACTACTTTTTATGTGGATTCCTTTTTCAAAGACGGGTTCTTATGGTCGAAGTTATTTCCTCCTTTTTTTACTTTATTTTTTTATTTCAGTTTATTTATTTATTTTGCGAGTGACCTTAAAGCACGCAAGTTAGGAATAAGTTTTTATTTTGTTTTGTTGACTTTGGTAGCGCTCCTTGCAGAAGTTTTTGCAATGTTTTCGCCAAATGCCAATACAATATATTTTTTAACCCCATTTTATTTTGTCCTTGTCCTATTAGCTTGTAAAGGAATAATACAACTTTCTGAAATGATGGGTAAGGGAAAAACTGGAGCCTTGTCCGCCAAAAC
>CAILUR010000031.1 GCA_903837445.1 uncultured bacterium
AGTAATACCTAAATCCTGCGTCTCAATGCCACAGGCCATAAAGGAAGCCAGACAAGATGCTTTGTAGACAGGCGCTGTTTTTCCTGCATCCGTGGCTAAAGCAAAAGCACTGCCATAACCTGCCCAAGTGCTAAGGGCGGAAGTTAAATCTCCTATAAGTTCAGGAGTAAATCCTTCTCCGGTTTTTCCATAAAGCCCAGAGAGGCCAAGTTTCACATTATTAAGCATAATTAAACCCTCCAAATAATTATCTGTTATTGTTTAACATTAAAAACCATTATTGAGAAATATTCAAGGATTTTCTTATCTGCGTTTTCGCCTAAAGGTTAAAAGTAAAACATCCCCCCTATAAATATAAAAGCCCCGCCGCGCTTTCGCACAACGGGGCCTCAATTTATACTAAAACTTTTATTTTAGAACTACATCTATTTTTATATCTTTTTTCGTACCCATCATTTTCATAGTCACTACTTTTCCTTCTATTGCCTTTCCATCCACGGATATCTGTGGCACTGTGCCTTTCCCTTGTCTTTTTATGTTGACATACAAGGTTTTGCCTCTAAACGGTCTTTTCATCGAGGCTTTGTTCCAGGCCTTAGGCATACAAGGATCAATCAAAATACCATCAAAAGCAGGCCTTACTCCAAGAATCCAGGCTGTACCTCCCATAAACATCCACGGTGAAGTCCCTGTATTCCAGGTAAAAGTACCTTCTCCAAAATTGGATGGATGATCCGGTCCGACTACATACTCGGAATATACATAAGGTTCGCCTTTATACTTATCTGGGTCGTTTAGTTTTACAGGACTCATAGGAAGCAGTTTGCTGAAAGTATCATATGCCTCTTCAGTTCTTTTTATCTCGCAATCTGCCACTACTTTAAAGGCACAAGCGTGTGAGAACACAGCCGCATTTTCTTTTGTGCCAGGTGCGAAAGAAGTCACGCGCCCTATTTCTCCGTTAAACTTTGTATAACCTTTTTTGAAAAGCACTGGTCCATAAGCAGTGTTAAGCCCATCAATTATTTTAAGCACTGATTTTTTACGGGTCTCGTTTGGAATTATGCCTCCGAGAATAGCCCAGGTCTGCGAATTTAAAGGTTCTACCCCTTCTGGATTTTTCTTACAACCGATTTTATATCCAGCATCATTGAAAGCGGCTATGTAATAGCCCGAATCAAAGCCGTGTTTATTTATACGCGCCTTCATAGTCTCAAACTTTTTCCTCATATCTTTTGCCGTCTTCGCATCTCCAATATAATCTGCAAGTTCAGCTACCATTCTCAATGCACGACAAAGGGCTTCGGCAAGCCATACTGATTCGCCTTTTCCACCTTTTCCGAGGCAATCATAAGCATCGTTCCAATCAGCTCTTTTAATGAGTGGTAGTCCGTGACTGCCTGTTTCGCCATAGAGATAATTTACAGCTTTAAGCACATGTTCATAGACAGTGCCTTCGCCTTTGTTTAAATATTTTACTTTTTTGTTCAGGAACTTCATATCTCCTGTTTCTTTAAGATACGCAATGATAGTATATGGCAACCAGACAGGCACATCTGCTTTTCCAGTAACGCCTTCGTTTGACCACGGGCCTTCGGTCAACGAAAAACCCGAAACCGTGTGTCCATAATCATACTGGTATTCTAAAATAAGCTGCATACGCGCCAGTGATAGGTTCATATCAAGCGGTAATAGCCCTTCTATATCCTGTGCTGTGTCCCTATAACCAAGTCCGCCTTCTGCTCCGTGATATGGAGAAGTGCCACGCCAATTGGTAATTCCAATAAGCTGATACTTGCCCCATATATTTATCATAGTGTCAAAAGCTTTGTCTGGAGTTTCTACTACAAACTCCTCTATTTTATCGTTCCAATATTTTTTTGTGAAAGCGAGTTCTTTTTTTACAAACGCCAGTGACTTAAAATCCTGTATCTGTTTGCGGAACTTTTCATCAATGACAATACCTAGAGATATAGCAAACTCTTTTTCCTCGCCTGGAGCAAGGGTCCAGCCGTGTTCAAACACACCTATAGTGTCCTCGCCGGCTGATGCCGAGTTAGAACATTTTCCTGTCTTGGCAGGTTTAGGTTCAAAAGGATAGCCCATTGGTTCAAAGAATTTTTCTTTTACAGTGTCATACCCGTCAATTTTTCCAGTGGTCGTATAAAAAGAGACTATCTCTTTTTCTCTGCCCGGCACAAGTACTCGTCTAATAAAAATAGTGCCTTCTTTTTTGTCCAGGTCCGCTCTTAAATACATAGGATAAATCTGTGGGAGCACTGCTTCCATTGATGGATCTCCGTCAAGGAAATGTGCGAAAGGAAATGCTTTTATCTCACGAGGTCTGTTTGAATTGTTTTTTACTTTTACAAGCCACATTTCACAAGCGATATTTTTAGGTACGAAATATGTCACTTCCGTTCCTATGCCATCCTGTTCTGATTTTACCGTAGTATAGCCAAGC
>CAILUR010000032.1 GCA_903837445.1 uncultured bacterium
GAACATATGTTCTTTGATGGAGAGAAACTTCCATATATGCAGGAAATGATTCTTGCCACAAATGAAGAAGGCAGACGCAAAGCACTTGCGAAACTGCTTCCAATGCAGAAAGCCGATTTTAAAGGGCTTTTTGAGACAATGAAAGGCTTTGCTGTGACGATAAGATTCCTTGATCCGCCACTCCACGAATTTCTTCCAAAAAGAGAAGATCTTATGAAGGCAGTAACAGTTATGGAACTTAAGGAAACAAACTCTACGGAAGATGAAACGATAAAAAAAGCATTACTGCTTGTAAAGAAAGGGGAAACGGATCTTGATAAAGCAAAAATTTTACTTGCGAGAGTAGAAGACCTTCACGAGTTCAACCCTATGCTCGGGCACAGAGGTTGCCGTCTTGGAATCACATATCCGGAAATATCGGAAATGCAGACAAGAGCGGTTATTGAAACAGCTATTGAACTTAACAAGACCGGGAAAAAGATAGTTCCGGAAATAATGATACCGCTCGTAGGAAATGTAAAAGAACTTTTGAATCAGAAAAAAATAGTAGATGAGACAGCAAAAAAAGTAATGGAAGAAAAAGGCGTAAAGATTCCTTATATGGTAGGTACTATGATAGAGATACCAAGAGCCGCTATAACTGCAGATGAAATAGCGAAGGAAGCGGATTTCTTCTCTTTCGGAACAAACGACTTGACTCAGACAGCGCTTGGTTTTAGTCGCGATGATTCAGGAAAGTTTACAAAAGTGTATATGGACGAGAAAATATTTGATAAGGATCCGTTCCAAACTCTTGATCAGGGTGGAGTAGGAAAGTTAATGGCAATTGCGATAAAATTAGGGCGTTCAGTAAAACCGAAGCTCAAAATAGGAATATGTGGAGAACACGGTGGAGATCCAGCATCAATAGAGTTCTGTCACAAGGCTGGACTTGATTATGTGTCCTGCTCTCCATATAGAGTACCAATCGCTCGTTTGGCAGCAGCTAAAGCGGCTTTGACTTATCCTCGGGCTAAGTCGAATAAATAAGAATTACGAATTCCGGCCTGTAGGGCTTGGATGATATTACAGGGTGGAAGCTCGGCTTTCACCCTGTTTTTTTTTAGAGCAAAATTTAAAGGAGTTAAATATGGGCTATAAAGGTAAAAAACTTACAGAAGATGAAATGTATTGTCCACATTGCGGTGAAATAATACAAAAAAAAGATGAGATTTGTCCCGAGTGTGGGGTGAGAGTTATAACTGCAAAGCCAATGCTCATAATGCCGGACATAATAGCTGGAAATAAAGAAAAACTAGTGGCGGTAATACTGGCGGTGGTGACAGGGTTTTGGTCTTGGCTTTATACTTATAAAAAAGATGCTTGGAAGTTTTGGTTGAATTTGGGACTTTGTGTGGTCACCTTGACTATCTGGTATCCCGTGACCGTGGTGTGGGCTTTTATTGATGCAGTTTTAAAACCTAATGTGTATTATGAAAAATATCCTAACGGCTAAGCCCTACCTTTTAACTTTCCACAAAAAGATTAGTCCCAACCCTAAGAAAATAAAGTTTGAAATCCAACCCGCCACAAAAGCGGGGAGCTGTCCCGCATTTCCCATAGCCATGCCTATTGTAATAAAACCCATATAGAAAAATGACACAATAACAGTAAAAATAAAACCTATAGCGGCATTGACAAATGACCTTTGGGTAGAAAAAAGAAAGGGAAGCGACACCCCTAAAATAGCCATAATAAAGGTGGCGAAAGGGAAAGCCAGTTTAATATAAAAATTGACTTCTTCTTCTTGATAATTAAAACCACTCTGTTTTAAGATTTTAATCTGGTTCATTAAACGAAAAACATTAACAGCGAGAGAATCTTCGGGGGAGCGTTTTTGGACAATAAAATCAGATGGCGCGTCCTTTACTTTTAACTCATAAGTTTTAAAATTTTCCACACTTGTTTCGGTGCTGTTTACAAAAGTGCGCAAAACACCACGGGTAAGAAGCCATTTGTTTTTTTGCCAGGTACCCTGGTCGGCATCCAGCCGTTCCACTACATTAAAGTCCTTGTCGAGTTTTAAAACGCATATATTCTTCATTATCCCCATAACACTGTCAAAATATTTTACATAAAAAATCCTGCCTTCGCTTCCGAGTTTAGCAAGATTGCGTTTTATTTCGTTTCCACCATTTACTTTTTTTTCTATGAGGGAGTCCTTAATATATTTTGCTTTGTCATATGCTTTGGAAACTATGGTCTCGTTTACAAGCAATGAAAAGAAGCTCATGGCTATGGCAAAGATAAGAATGGGCTTAACAATCTGGTAGAAATCAATGCCAGCGGCTTTCATAGCGGTAAGCTCGCTGAAACGGTTGAAGTTGCTGAAAATAAGAAGTATTGAAAAAAGCATAGCAAATGGCATAGCTTGTGCGCAGTAAAAAGGAATTTTGAAGAGGTAATAGTTATAGATAAGCGTTATGGCTGGCTTATTGCGTAAAAGCACTGAGACCTCGTCGAGAAAGGATGAAATGAGAATGAAGGTGACTATCCCAGCTAATATCATAATATAGGCCTTTATGAGTTCTTTTAAAATATATTTGTGAAGTATTTTTATTTGCATTTTGATATATCCTTATTTTTTTTACGGAAGTATTTTCTTAAAATGTCAGGGAACACAAGGAAAATCATAAGTATAATACCGATAGCCCCAATGGAGAAATTTGAAAACCATACCGCGATAAAATGATTGAATTTTCCCGAATACCCGTAAGAGGAACCAAAAGAAAGTAAAAAATAATAAGCAAAGATAATGGCAAGGGCAATACTTATCCCAGCGATTTTTCCACCGCGTTTTGAAAGAAGCCCCAGCGGTATTCCCACGAGGGCGAAAATCAGACAAGCAAAAGGAATTGAAAACTTCTTTTGTAACTCCACCTTTAAGACATTTTTATCATGTTTAGTGTTTGCACTATTTATTTCTTTTTGAAGTTCTTCGACAGTCATTTCACGCGACCCTTTGAGATCTTCTTGACCTTGTTTGTTGCGCAATACACCCTTGACATCAAGGTCTATAAAGTTGGTATCGAAATAAATCTGATTCATTGACATAAACGAGTTGCGGGAGGCCATTTGGACTATGCCATTATTTAATTTTAGAGCTATGCGCAGGCTTTGTTCGTCGGAGATAATCTTGCCATCTCTTGCGAGAATAACTTTAGCAGGTTCACTTTGATCTGGAGATTTTACAAAGACAATAATATTTTTAAGTCCGTCTGTTTTGCCTGTCTTATCACCTATGTAAAAAGTGTAGTCATCAAATTCGTCAATGAAAGTGTGTTCCTGAATCATTATGGTGGACCGCTTTTTTATTATTTCGTAATAAAGCTTTCTATATGAATAGTTTGACCAGGATAAAAAATAATTATTAAAAAGAATCATAAGAATAGTCATTATTAGAGCCAAAATAATACCAGGTTTAGCAAGGGTGAGAATACTTATTCCGCTGGCCTGCATACCGTGGTATTCGTTATCCTGCACAAGCCGTGAGTAAGTTAAAAGCACTCCCACTAAAAGAGCCATAGGTACTGTCACGGCGACTGTGGAAGGTAAAAGCAAAAGCAGAAGCTTTGTGACATTTATAATATCCACGCCATATTTTATGACCAAATCACTCATTACAAAAAGGGAGTTCATAACAAGGAAAAAAGTAAAAATAAAAAATGATATGGCAGTGACAAAGGCGATTTCTTTAATGATGTATTTATCTATTATTTTCACTTTGACCCTTTATGCGCTGGTAGGTAAGCAGAGTTAAAATCCACGGAATATTCATCCGCTATAATATTATTCCTTTTTATTGCGATTTTGTCAACTATGGCGGAGGTTTTGAAAAAGCCTTTCATATCGTCGTGTTCCCAGTATTCGCGGTATATGAAAAGAGAGTTCTTATTATTTAAGGCGTTAGGGGTGTTCCAAAACCGGTAATTTTTGCTCGATTCGTGGGGAATTAAAATATATACCTGAGGTTGATTTTTTAAATAAAATGCGAGTAAAAGACTAAAAGACTAAAAGTCTGAAAGTCTAAAACGATATCTTCACAAAAAAATTTCGAATTTTATGTTTTTTTTTAACCAAAATTCGAGTAAAAGACTAAAAGACTAAAAATCTAAAAGGAGAAC
>CAILUR010000033.1 GCA_903837445.1 uncultured bacterium
AACTTGGAACCTGAAACTTGGAACCTGAAACTTGGAACCTGAAACTTGGAACTTGTTTTGCATTCCTAAATCTTGGAACCTGGAACCTGGAACTTGGAACCTGTTTTTATTGTTCACAAATAGTCTTCACTTCTTTCGCTGCTTTCGTCTCATCCGGCCTCGATATCTCCGTCGTATTCGGTGAGGACTTTATTTTTTCTGGAGCTGTGCTTGCCAGCTTTGCTATGTCTATCATTGCGGCTATGAACTCATCAAGGGTTTCTCTCGACTCGGTCTCTGTCGGTTCTATCATTATGGCTTCTTCCACTACGAGAGGAAAATAAATTGTGGGCGGATGTATGCCTCTATCTATAAGCGCTTTGGCTATGTCGAGCGCATGGACGCCATTTTTTACCTGATTTCTGGCAGAGAAAGTGCATTCGTGCATACACGACCTATCGTATGGAAGATAATAATATTCTTTCAACTTTGCCATAACATAGTTTGCGTTAAGCACTGCCATTTCTGTAGCATCTATTATGCCTTCGCGGCCGAGCATTAAAATATAGGTGTAGGCTTTTAAGAGCACTCCAAAGTTTCCGTAAAAAGACGCTACTGGTCCTATGGAGTTTTCATTTGTGCACTGGAAGAATTTCCCTTCCACATTTTTTCTCACACAAGGGGAAGGCAAAAACTCTAAGAGGTTTTTTCCTACGCCTACCATACCTGAGCCTGGCCCCCCGCCTCCGTGCGGAGTGGAAAAAGTTTTGTGCAAGTTGACATGCATAACATCAAACCCTATATCTCCCGGGCGGACTTTGCCGAGAATGGCGTTTAAGTTAGCGCCATCATAATACATAAGCGCATCAAACTTGTGCGCGATTTCAATTATTTTAATTACGCGTTTATGAAATATCCCTACAGTGTTCGGCATAGTCATCATTACTCCGGCCACTTCATTTGTCATTTTTGCTTTAAAAAGGTCTAAATCCATTTCGCCTTCGGCATCCACTGGTATAGATATGACTTCATAGCCACCCATAGCCGCGCTGGCAGGATTTGTCCCGTGTGCGGCTTCTGGACATATAATATATTTTTTCTTATTTCCTTTTGCTTTGTGATATGCGGCGATAATAAAAATCCCTGTCAGTTCGCCGTGGGCGCCAGCATATGGCTGTGTGGTAAACCCTGCCATACCTGTGATTTCGCAGAGTTGTGAGGATATTTCGTAAACTACTTCAAGCGCGCCTTGCGCCGCTTCCGGCATTAATTGTCCGGTTATAGGATGTAGTCCAGCAAACCCTGGTAAGGCCGCCGCGACTTCATTTACTTTTGGATTATATTTCATAGTACAAGACCCTAATGGATAAAAATGCGTGTCCACTGAAAAATTTTTCCTTGAGAGTTTTGTAAAATGTCTGACCACATCCAGTTCAGAGAGTTCTGGCAACTTGCTGTCTTCGGTTCTTGAAAACTTAACTCCAAGTTTTATATTGTTTTTTGGAGTCCCCGCATCCACGCCTCGCCTGCCACTCATACTCTTTTCAAATATCAGTTCCATCATAGCACCTCCGCAAGGGCGGCTACAAACCTGTCGATTTCTTTTTCAGATCTTTTTTCTGTGACAGCCACTATTAAAAGTTTTTCCATTCCTTTAAAGAACAGGGAAGCAGGTGTCCCTGCCAGATACCCCTTGGCTTCCATTTTTGTAACCATAGCAGCAGCATTGCTCGGCAATTCCACAGTGAGTTCATTAAAAGTGACGCCTGGAATTATTTTTATTCCTTTTATTTTTGAAAGTTTCATTTTTAAATATTCCGCGCGTTCAAAACACAGTTGCGCCGTATCTTTAAAGCCTTGTTTTCCCATAAGCGCTAAATATACCACTGCGCGTAAAGCGCATAAAGCCTGATTTGAACAGATATTGGAAGTGGCTTTCTCTCGGCGTATGTGTTGTTCGCGGGCCTGAAGGGTGAGCACAAAACAGCGTTTGCCATTTTTGTCCACTGTCTCTCCCACTATCCTGCCCGGCATTTTTCTTATCAGTTTTTTATCTGCAGCCATTACGCCCAGATAAGGTCCACCAAAAGAAAGCGGCATACCCAGTGACTGGCCTTCCCCCACTGCGATATCGGCTTTCATTTCAAAAGGCGTTTTTAAAAGTCCAAGTGAAATGGGATAAAAGATAAGTATAGAAAGTGCGCCTTTTGAGCGGGCGTATTCAAACAAATCAGAATAATCATCTACCCGACCGAAAAAGTTAGGATTAGAAAGTATAAGGGCGGACACTGACTCATCCACAAGCGCTTTTATTTTTTCTCTGTCAGTAGAAATTTCTTTTAAGTCGGCTTCTATTATTTCCAAGGACTGGTTTATGCAATAAGTTTTTAGAATTTTTATGTAGTTGGGATTCACCCCTTTATCTACCACTATTTTTGTCCTGTTATTTGTTCTTACGGCAATTGCGGCGGCTTCATAAAGCGCAGTACCTCCATCATAAAGCGACGCATTCACTGCCTCAAGCCCGGTCAGCCGCGCTATCATTGTCTGATATTCAAATATCGCTTGTAAAGTTCCCTGCGAGGCCTCAGGTTGATACGGAGTATATGCCGTGTAAAACTCAGCCCGCGAAGAAATAGCCTCCACTGCCGCCGGAATAAAATGGTCATAATATCCGCCACCAGCAAAGATAGTGTAATCAGTTCTGTTTTTTGCCGCCAGCGCTTTTACTTTTTCCAAGGCTTCATACTCGGTGAGTCCCGCAGGCAAGGCAAAAGACTTTGGCGCCATTTCAGGTGTGATATCGTGGAAAAGGGCTTGCACTGTTTTCATACCAGTGACTGCGAGCATTTCGTTTATTTCACTCTGCGTATGAGGAGTAAATTTTGCCATTATTTTTCCAATCCTTCTAAAAATTTCACATAAGCCGCCGCATCCATAAGTCCCACAGGTGCTGCAGTTGTTTCAAGCTGCGCTATCCAGCCGTCGGTATACGGTGCCTTGTTTACAAGTTCAGGTTCAGTTTCAAGCGCATTATTTGCTGCGATAATTTTACCAGACACCGGCGCGTATATATCGCTGGCAGCCTTGACTGATTCTATCCCTGTGACCACCGCTCCTTGATTTAGAACTTTTCCAACAGAAGCCATTTCCACATAAGTAATATCTCCAAGCTTATGCTGGGCATAATCAGTTATTCCAATTTTTGCTTTAGTTCCTTCAATTTTTACCCACTCGTGCTCGCTAGAAAAAAGATAATCCTGCGGTATGTTGCTCATTAAATCCTCCAGTGTTTTTAAAAATGATTTTAGTTTTAATTAAAAATAACCTACTATATTATAGCTGTTTTCTTATGGAAGTTTCTTTTATAAAAGGCGGTATAGTAATGGTCGCTTCTATCGTCCCTTTTCCAGTATCTATAATTACTTTTGTGCCTTCCTTTGCCTGTTCAGTGGCTATATATCCAAAGGCAATGCCTTTATTTAAATGCGGAGAAAACACTCCGCTGGTCACTATTCCTTTTTCTATATTATTAACCAGTATTTTATTTGTATGCCGCGGCGTTCTTCTGCCTTCCACTGACAAGCCTACCAGTTTTCTTGAGACATTATTTATTTGTTTTAAAAGTGCGCCTTTGCCGACAAAGTCTTTTTCAAAATCTATAAACTTTTCCATACCTGCTTCTACAGGAGAAGTATCTTCAGTAAGTTCATCGCTGTAAAGCGGAAGGCCTGCTTCCAGTCTCAAAATATCCCGAGCTCCAAGCCCAGCAGGTTTTACATCAGGATGTTTTAATAGCATTTCCCAAAGTTCTAAACCCTTACTGGCGTCTATGTATATCTCATATCCGAGTTCTCCGGTATAGCCAGTTCTACTGACTATATATTTTCCACCGAGAAATTCAAACTCGTCAAATTGAAAATATTTCAATTTGCGTAGCGGTTCTCCCACTATACTTTTCATAACTTCAAAAGAAGTCGGACCCTGCACATCAAGTTTTACTATGTTTTCAGAGATGTTTTTAAATTTTGCATTTTTTGAAAGATTTGTTTTTATGGCCTGCTCATCTTTTTCAATGGTGCCAGCATTTACCACCACCATCCACTCGCCAGCACTGAGCCGATACACAATAAGGTCATCCAACACCCCGCCAGCTTCATTAAGTAAAAACCCATACCGACAAGTTTTCTCTTTCATTTTAGAAACAGGATTGGTAATGAGTTTATCCAAAGAAGGGGACGACATATTTTCTTCCACAAGAAACTCCCCCATATGGGTAATATCAAAAACAGATGTTTTAGAACGAGTATGTTTTGCTTCTTCAATGATACTGCCATAATGAATAGGCATATTCCAGCCAGCAAACTCAGCCATAAGCGCGTTCAATTTGATATGTGAATTATATAAAACAGTATTTTTCAACAACAAATATTTTCTCCTGAAAAATCGAATTAAATTATTTTATACCTTGATACAAACTCAGTCAAGGGTTGTTTTAGAAAGGGAAAACGGTGCCGAGCCTTGAAACGAGAGCTGAGAGTTGAGTCTTCATCAGTTTTGTTTTTTTCTCATATAACGCTCTGCTTCTTAATGCATACTCTTGTTCTCAGACACCGCGCCTACGGCTGGATATAATATATCTTGAGTGTCGGTCTCAAAGTCAGCGAAGTATACTGGTCGCACGAATCAATGTTTTCCCAAAGAGCTGTGCCTTCATCCGCGCTCATTAGCAACAGGCCGTGGTTTGAAGGCGGATAATCCAGCCACGAGTTTATATATCCGAGCATGATAGGTATCACATACTCCCCTGTGCCGCCATTATACAAAGTTCCGGCAATAGTGTCCACATCTCCACCCGGAGTAGTCCAAGAATCAGTTGAGTTGCGCTTATTCCACGAGCTTGTCCCGGCGTCCCAATCCTGGGAAACAGCATAGGCGTTAATGGAATTACTCAACCCATAATCGTTAACATTTATTACGAGCTCAGCCCTAGTGGCACTGGCGCCCACAGGAAACGCACTTAAATCAAACCTAATCAACATCCTGTAAACAACCGCACTTGCGTTTCCCACGCTCAGCGAAGTCAAACTGCCAAAGTTACTTGTGGGCACATTGCTTATCAGACAATTATCCACAGCTCCCGAGTAAGCCGCAGTAGGCGACACTCCTTGCTGAAAGCTAATGACATAAGTAGGCACAGCAGTTGGAACGACTGTAGGCGTGGAAAGGTTGTCCTTTTTTGAACAGGCCGAAAAACCCAATCCCACAATCAACATCAATACTAAAACTAAACTTTTTTTCATTCAAATCACCTTATGCTTTTATTTTATCTCGCAACAATTTTAAAAAAAAATTTCAGCCCAAGAATTTCATATTTTCAGATTCCATCCGATTCTTTATCCGGTCTCTCTTAAAGGCTGACACTACTTTTTACACTGTAATTACTATTTTTCCTTTGGCATGGCCTTCTTCAAGGTAACGCATAGCACTTGCAGCATCACTTAAAGGATACTTTCGATCTATCAAAGGCGTAATCTTTCCAAGTTCCACAAGTTCCTTTATTTCAGTGAGTACTTTCTGATTTGATGACGCTGACAGACTTATTATTTTCTTCTTCCCACCTAGAGAGAACCACGGACCAAGTATAAGTGCCTGGAACATTTGGCCATTGGTGCCTCCACTCATAATGTAAATGCCTTTGGGCGAAAGAGAACGCTTATAATCCTGGAGAGTATGGTAACCGTTTGCACCGAGAATTAAATCATACTGAAGACCGTTCTTTGTGAAATCTTCTTTTTTATAATCTATAACATAATCTGCCCCGAGGAAGCGGGCTTGTTCTGTATTACCTGTGCTACACACAGCCGTAACAACAGCACCGTACATTTTAGCAAACTGTAATGCAAATGTTCCTACTCCACCAGACGCACCATTAATTAGAACTTTTTGACCTGGTTGAACTTTCCCTGCATCACGCAACCCCTGCATTGCTGTCATTGCGGCCATTGGGATTGCGGAAGCTTCTTCAAATGATATTTTGTCCGGTTTCATGGCAATCGCATTTTCTACCGCACAAACATACTCAGCCAAACCACCAAAACCATAAAGAGCAATATCTCCGTAAACATCATCGCCCGGCTTAAACTGCGTAACAACCTTGCCAACCGCTTCAACCGTACCGGATATATCAGCGCCAAGTATGGTAAACTTCGGTTTAAAAAGTCCGGAGTAAAGCCTCGCCATAAAAGGCTCAGCCCGCATAATATGCCAGTCGGCCGCGTTTAACGAAACTGCTTTTACCTTTATCAGAACTTGGTTATCCTTGGGGACAGGTTTTTCCACATCAGTATATTTAAGTACATCCGCATTTCCGTACTCAGTGTAAACAATAGCCTTCATATGAACCTCCAATTTCTTTGTGCGCGTATTTCTACAGCCCTGCCATTCCAAGTATTTTGTAAATCAAAATTACCGGCCATATAATAGCCTTCAGTATCCCGAGCGCACCGATCCAAAAACTGGTTGCGTGCTGAAGAAAATATATCAGCGCTCCTATAAATCCAAGCCCGTAAACAGCATTGCCTCCGCTGGAGTTGTGATGATGCCTCCATTTTTTCTCCCCACATTTCTCAGTTTCCATTTCTTTGTCAATTTCTTTCCCTATTGCGCTACCAATCTTCTTCCCAATCTTTTCAGCCTTTGCTTTTGCTTTAGCCATGTCACCCTCCCTTTTAATTTTTTTATAAAACTAATCTTTCTCGAACTCCATTAGATCTCCGGGCTGGCAGTTTAACTCCTTGCAAAGCGCATTAAACATTTCTACACGCACCGCTTTTGCTTTTCTGGTTTTAAATATTGAAAGATTTGAATCAGTAAGTTCAATATGTTTAGCCAGTGACCTGCCCAAAAAAATTGTACCACTTTCTAATGTAAGTTTGTACATATATCAGTTTTTCCAAAATGCTCTTACAAAAACTTTTAGAACAGTAGATACGAAGCACTGAACTTGCTTTAAAACTTAAACCCTGCCTATGTTCCAAAAAACCCCTTATCTTATACAATACGGAATTTATCAGTTTGATACCCACGCTGAGCTGACTTTCAACAAATAAAAATATTTTTTAGTCCATCCTTTAAAATCCTATGCTTCAGCCTGGGAATGCTAGCATCCCAAAGGATTCATACCCAAGACGTGTTTTAATATGCCGTTGGCATATAAGCAGTTGATAAACCCTCAACTTCAGTAGGGACTCTTCACTAAAAAACAAAACGAAGGGAATAAATGAAAAAACCCTTCTGCTATATGACAGAAGGGTCACTCATTCCTAAATGGTGGAGGCGGTGGGAATTGAACCCACGTCCAAACCTGTTACAGTGAAGGCACTACATGCTTATTCCACAATTTGATTTCGGTTTAAGAGCTCCCGTGGACGAGATATCTTAACCCTACTCCCCTGTATCTTAGCGACTATGACCGGGGTGCACATAGTCGAGCGGCCCGATTTTTGGCCGGTTTAATTCCCCTCGGGCTGGAGAACTATTCCGGTGCTACCTATTAGGCAGCGAGTGCGTAGTTATTTGCGTTTACTTGTTCCAACTTTTGACGGGGGTTGGGACCCGGCATGCTCCTTACACTTACACGAGGCCTGTCGAAGCCAGTCGCCCCCTTACCTTCATTTCTGTAATCTATGTTTTGTCTGTTTCAAAGAACTTTCACAGATAAGTATACCATAAAAAAATCTTTTACATTTTTATATCATATCTCGCTTCTTCTCTTTGTATATCCTTTTTCTTTATGTCTGCGCGCCTATCATATTCTTTTTTTCCTTTTCCTAAAGCTATCTCCACTTTTATTTTTCCTTTTTTAAAATATACCGACAATGGTATCAGGGAAAACCCTTTTTTTGCCATTTTTCCTATCAGCCGCTCTATCTCTATTTTATGCAACAGCAACTTGCGGTCTCTTAAGGGCTCGTGGTTGTTCAGATTTCCGTGAGAGTAAGGACTTATGTGGGCATTCATTAAATATATCTCGCCGTTTACGACTTTTGCAAAAGCGTCTTTTATATTTACGCTACCATTTCTTATGGATTTAACCTCTGTGCCGTGCAAAGCAATCCCAGCTTCCCACTTTTCCATTATGTGGTAGTCATAAAAAGCTTTTTTATTATTGGCTACTGTTTTTATTTCTTCTTTTTTTTCCATTTCAATCCACGCCCGTTATTTTATTTTCCATTTTTACTCTGTCACTCTCTCGCTTTTATCAGCATTATAGCATATATTTTTTGCAAAGATAGGTTTCCAGATTTTAAGGAGATTTTCATTATAGGTATTTAATCCGTGCGAGTCCTACCACAGCTTATTTTTTAGAATGTGGATGGGCTTTTTCATAATCCCTTTTAAGCTTATTTATAGAAAGGTGCGTGTATATTTGAGTGGTGGACAAGTTCGCATGCCCCAGTAATTCCTGTACACTGCGCAAGTCAGCCCCGCGGTCAAGCAAATGTGTGGCAAAAGAATGTCTTAAAGTATGCGGTGTGACTCTGATAAGAATCCCCGCTTTTAAGGCGTATTTTTTTATAATAAGTTCCACTCCGCGGGCAGTAAGCCGCGTGTTGTTTTTATTTATAAACAAAGGGCCATTGTTGCCTGTCAGGGCTTTAAGTTTTTTCATATACTCTTTGAGCAGGCGCATAGCAATCCCCCCCACAGGAGATATCCTTTCTTTTGAACCTTTGCCCAATACTTTTACTTCCTCATTTACAAAATCTACATCTCCCGGATTTAAACTTACCAGCTCCTGCACTCTTATCCCAGAAGAATATAAAAGTTCCAAAAAGACTCTATCTCGCAGCCCTAAAAACTTAGTGGTCTCCACTCCCTCTAAAAGTGCCGTGACCTGTGTCTCACTGAGTACACTTGGAAGTTTTTTTTCTTTTTTAGGGTTGAGAATATATGAAAAGGGATTTTTTTTAAGCCGTTTCGTTCTTACCAAGTATCTATAAAAATTTCTTACCGCTGCTATTTTTCTTATTATGGAATTTCTTGCGTATTTTTTTGAGTTCAACTTTTCAATATATAAGCGGATTTCATTTTCTGCTGCCGTGTCTATAGCATACTCAATAAACTCCAGATACTGCCTTATATCGTCATAATAAGCTCTCACAGTTTTTTTTGAATAGTTCTTTTCGTGCGCGAGATATTTTGCGTACGCCAGCAGTTCTTTGTTTTGAGGAGGCATTTATTTCATATCTTTTTCTTCTTTGTAATCGCACTTTTTGCAGTAGATGACTGTCTTGTCTTTTTTCCACTTTTCCAAAAGAAAAGGGGCTTTGCATTGTGGGCATTCAGTCGGTACAGGCTTGTCCCAAATCATAAACTTGCATTTAGGATAGGTACTACAGCCGTAAAACTTCCTGTATTTTCTAAAAGTTCTTTCTATCAGGTCGCCTTCTCCACAGTCAGGACATTTGACGCCCATAGAAATAACTATCTGTCTGGTATATTTGCACTCTGGATATTTTGAACAAGCGATAAACTTTCCAAAAGGCCCGTGTTTTATCATAAGGGGTGCGCCACATTGCGGGCAGTTTTCTTCTATTTTATCTTCTGGTTTTTCTCCGCCTATGGGTTTGGCATTTTTACAGGTAGGATAATTGGCACAGGCCATAAACTTACCGTGCCTACCCCATTTTATTATCATTTTCCCGCCGCACTGTTCGCATACTAAACCTGTCTCCCCTTCTATATCTTTTTTCAGTTCACTCATATGCGGTTCTGCTTTTTTTATCAGCTGGTCAAAATTAGTATAAAACTCCCTGAGTAAGTCAGTCCAGACCACTGTCCCTTCTTCCACCATATCCAAAGAATCTTCCATTTTTGCGGTAAACTCTTCATTTATTATCTCTGAAAAATGTTTTCCCAACACATCCCAAACAAGAATCCCCAATTCAGTTGGGGCAAATTTACCCCTGTCGCGCATTACATATTTTCTTATGACAAGCGTAGAAATAATAGGCGCATAAGTAGAAGGTCTGCCTATATCTTTTTCTTCAAGGGCTTTCACAAGAGTCGCATCCGAGTAAGCCGCTGGGGGCTGTGTAAAATGTTGTCCTGGCACAAGTTCTATCAAACGCAGTTCTTCGTTTAGGTTTAAAAGAGGCAGTTGATTTTCCTGTTGGGCTTCCTCTTTATCATTTTCTTCGGCATTAGCCTCTTCTGTTTCGGTTTCTTTTATAGTGTCATATACTTTTAAAAATCCATCAAATTTTTTAACTGAGCCGTTTGCCTGAAACAGATATGCCCCTGCCTGAATTCTCACTCTGGTATCATCAAAAACAGCAGGCGTCATTTGAGAGGCCACAAACCTCTGCCAAATAATAGTGTAAAGTTTAAACTGGTCCGTATTTAGCGAAGTTTTAATAAGTTCTGGCGCACGATTGACCGCTGTCGGTCTTATCGCCTCATGCGCATCTTGCGCTGATTTTTTACTTTTATAAAAGTTTGGGACAGCTGGTCTGAAATCTTTTCCATACACCGTTTCTATAAAACTCAAAGCTTCTTTCTGCGCATCTTCAGTGACTCGCAGTGAGTCCGTTCTCATATACGAAATCAAACCTATATGCCCTTCCCCGTGTATGTTAATACCTTCATATAATTGCTGGGCTATCATCATAGTCTTTTGGCCAGTAAATCTATATTTTTTAGCGGCTTCCTGTTGCATTGTACTTGTGATAAAAGGAGGGAGGGCTTTACGCTGTCTTTCTTTTTTTACAATATCAGACACGATATATTTAGCATTGGCAAGTTCAGCGGTTATTTTTTCAGTATCTTCCTTTACCACGAGGTCCACTTTGACGCCATCTTTTTCTACTAATTTTGCGGTGAATTTTATTTTTTCACCATTTTCTAAAATAACTTCCAGTGACCAATATTCCACAGGTTTGAAAGCATCAATTTCTTTTTGTCTTTCCACCACAAGTTTTAGGGCAACCGACTGCACACGGCCGGCCGACAACCCTTTTTTTATGGCTTTCCAAAGCATAGGACTTATTTTATACCCCACAAGCCTATCCAATATTCTTCTGGACTGCTGGGAGTTTACAAGATTCATATTTATTTCGCGCGGTTCCGCTATCGCTTTGAGCACGGCATTTTTTGTGATTTCATTAAACATTACTCTTTGGACATGGGCGCCAGATTTTTTTATTTCTTCCGCCACATGCCAGCATATGGCTTCCCCTTCGCGATCAGGGTCAGTCCCGATATATACTTCTTCGGCATCTTTACATTCTCGTTTAATTTCATTGAGCAATTTTATCTTGTCTCTCATTATTATATAGTGCGGTTCAAAATTATTATCTACATCCACGCCCAGTTTTGATTTTGGTAAATCTTTCACATGCCCTTTTGTGGCAAGTACTCTGAATTTAGCGCCCAAAAACTTTTTTATGGTATGTACTTTCGTGGGAGATTCTACAATAAGAATATTGCCACCACTTCGTTTGCTTTTTTTCTTTTCAGCGGCAGTTTTCTTTTTTTTAGTGCCTGGTTTAGCTTTTGTTTTTATTTTTGTTTTTACTTCTGGAAGGGACACAGGGGTGTCCTCAGTCTTTGGTTGCGTATCTATTTTTTCTTTCTTTGCCACAGAATGCTCCTTTACTGAAGTCTTTTTATTATGTCACTATTAGTTTTTCACAAAACACATACCCGAGACCTGCTTAACTGCGCCCTTGAGTTCAAGCATAGTCAACACAGCGCTCAATTTAATAACACTAATATTACTTTCAAAAGCAAGATTGTCAATATGTTTTTTTTCAGCAGTCAATAATCCATAGATTTTTTCTTCTTCTGGATTAAGGTTAAAGATCTTCAAAACCCCTTGAGTTTCAATTTTTTTATCGGATTTTATGAAAATTTCAAATTCTTCGGTAATATCCGCGGCTTTGGAGACCGCTTTAGCCCCTTGAGAAATAAGCCAGTTGGTCCCTTCTGATTTTTCCGAAAAAATATTTCCAGGAATAGCAAACACCTGTCTGCCCTGTTCCAAAGCACAGTCCGAAGTAATAAGCGCACCACTTTTTCGCCCCGCTTCCACCACCAACACCCCATCTGACAAACCGCTGATTATCCTGTTGCGACGCGGAAAGGTCTGTTTACTGCCTAAGGCCTCAAGCGGAAATTCGGAGACAAGAAGCCCTGCTTTTATTATTTCTTTCGCCGCATAGTGATTTTCAAAAGGATAGACCTGATTCAAACCAAACCCCATCACCGCCACTGTAAACATTCCAAGTCTCACACTTTCAATATGCGCTATAGTATCAATTCCCCGCGCCATACCACTGACTATGGTAAACTTTATTCCTGACTCTTTCATTTCTTTGAGAATTTTTTTCAGCGCCCTCTCACCATAATCCGTTGCCTGTCTGGTCCCCACAATGCCTATGCTCAAAGAATTTTCAGGAATTTTATCAAAAGCACCATAACAATAAAGCACTGGCGGTGGGTCATATATTTTTTTAAGTAGGGGCGGATAAGCATCATCCAAAATAGTGAGGATTTTTATTTTTTTCTTTTCGGCTTGAAGCAGTTCTTTTTCTACAGAATAATATTTTGAAAAATTCGTTATATATCCCGCTATGGTCTTGTCTATCCCTTCCACTTCACAAAGTGCCTCGTACGGTGCTGAAAATACTGCCCCAGCAGATTTAAAATTTCCTATCAACCGATTGACCTTAACGCTGCCCACCCCAGGCACCATATTAAGCGCTATTACTGCAGTTCTCTCATCAGTCATAATACCCCCAAATAAAATAACGAAATATAATTTTTTCGTTTTTTTTTGCCCTTATATCGGAGTTATATTATTAGGTATTTTATAATAAGTCAATAATAAAATCTTTTTTAGTATTTCACTACTTAATACAAAGGTTTTCCTGAAGCATCTGTACCTTTATTTGACGGACCTGCGGCACCCACGGTATAGAGCTCTTTGACTTGAATTATCAGATTTTTTATTTCATCTGTATTTTTAAGGTCCGCTGCTTTTTCAAAATTCATAAGCGCCCTATTGTAGTTTTCAATATCGGTTTTTCCTGATTTCATAAAATCTATTCCCTGTACCATATATTTTTCATAATAGAGGGAGGCATATCCAGTTTTAGCTTTCTGAATTTTATTTTTTATATCCCCTGTCGGAATTTCTTTTTCTGCGAGCAGGTACTGAGTTTCGGCTAATTTATAGTTTTCAGCATCTTTTTCCCCTTTTGCAAAAAAGTTATCCCCTTTTTTTATATATTCATAATAATTTCCTTTATGTAATTCTGCCACTTTAGCATTATATATGTTCACATATGTGTTGTATTCCTTTATTAAACTATTAGCTTTTTGCATATTTTCAGCACTTATGCCGTCTGTGCCTCCCCCCAACATTCTTATCACTCCATCAAAAACCATAAGTGCGCCACCAAGGGTCAAACCCAGCCCAGTGCTAAGTTTTGTCTCATCCGTTGATTCAGGCACTGCCATAATCACAGCGCCGCCCGCCAACAACAAGCCACCTATGCTCGTATAGATAACAGGCGCTGCGCCAGTGCTTTTTACTGCCACCAAAGCCTCTATTTCAACAGGCATAACAGATAAAGCAGGCATCACTTCTTTATAATTTGAATTCTTAGGGGTGTTTTTATTTTTATTAGAAGCCGCTTCGTAGCTAAAAGCTTTTTTCAAATATGGACTTGAGAGTTGAGGGTTATTGCCAGTGGCTAAGACCGAAGAGACTCGGGCATCATAGGTGTTATTTTCCGCATCAGAAAGCAGAGAGGTTTCAGAAACTGCTTGGTTCTGTTCCATATTTTCTTTTGCAGAAACAGCTGTAACAAAACCTATTAAAAAAAACGCTAAAAAAAATAAATAAAAACCTGATTTTTTTATCACTTTTTATTTTTCTTTTAAAAATTGAAGGGCATTTAATTTTTCTTTCACTTTTTGTAAACGCGCACTTTCAGGATAATCCACTAAAAACTGCTTATATATGTCTCTTGCCTGAGTGGTCTTCATTTCTTTTTCATAGTTATCAGCAATATAATAATCATAGTTATCCATATTTTTTGAATATTGATATTTTTCCTTTATTTTTAAAAGCAATTCCAGACTTTTTTCATATTTACCCACCACATTCAAATAAATTGCGTTGTAATAAGAATATTTTTCAAGCTCAGCACCTGAATATTTTTTATCTATATACTTTTGAATTGACACGCTGTTAGCTTCCGCGCCTACCACGCCTGTCAGAAATACAAAAGTCACCAAAACCAACAATGCCACAAGTCCTTTCATTAAATACCACCTCTGCAATAATTTATTATAAAACTAATAAATGCATACTTTTACCATATAAATCTATCATTTTATATTTTTTTTGTCAATGTTTTGGGTTTATCACAAGAAGAGAAGGCAGGTTTCTTTGTTCTATATCTTTATGGTTTCTTCCTTAGTTTTTCCGGTTTACAGCAAGATATATTAATAATTTTACCATTGAGCACTGCATCACTCAGTTTTTTCCTGGCGCTTTTTACTACTCTGGCAAAGGTCTGTCTAGATATATGCATAAGGGTTGCCGCTTCTGCCTGATATTTCCCCTGAAAATCAGCTAACCTTATGGCTTCCACTTCATCTGGCCGGAGGTCTATTTTTAAATAACATCTTTTGTTTAGCCCTTCAGGTTTCAGCGCATACTTTTTCACTTTGCCATTTATACATCTTTTTTTGCAAGGTCTTGCCATATCTGTCTCCTCTTTTAATACGGTTTCATTTGAATATACATTTTTATTTCTGTTATTTTCAGAATTTAAACAACTTTGCAAAACTTGGTATATTTTTTTTAATTTTTATGGCGCCTGTGGGACAAATCCTCATACACCCACCCAACCTATCACAAGCACTGTCATTGCTCACTTTTACTATTTTTTCTTTTTGGTCTACATACAAAATTTGGGCAGGACACATTTTCGCGCAAGCCCCACAACCAGTGCATAGGCTTGCATCTATTTCTACATTATTTTCCATTAAGAGTTCCCTTCCTTTTATTTTTTTCGAAGCTACTTTTTATTTCTTTTTTTCTGCACCACAGGTGTCAATTTTAAAAACGGTATACAAAGGACACATTCCCACTATTCCAGTTAAAAGCGCTATTGTTCCGACACTCCATAGGGCAATGGCTATTCCCCCGTGTGTAAAAAACCCTCCTACCACAAGTCCTGCTCCTAAAACGATTCTAACGCTTCTGTCCAGATTGCCTGCATTCTTTTTCATAAGCTGTGCCTCCTTGTCTAATTTTACTTTTTTTCAATTATGAGCATATGACCATAATTACTATACCATATATTCTGCACTTGTCAAATTATTTTTTATATTTTCTTGTTTTTTGATATACTTACTTTATGAGAAAAATACTTCACATAGATATGGATGCGTTTTACGCCTCAGTAGAGCAAAGAGATAACCCTGCCTTTCGTGGCAAGCCCGTGATTGTCGGGGGCACGCCTGCCCAGCGTGGTGTGGTGGCTGCCTGCTCTTATGAAGCCAGAAAATTCGGCATTCGGTCAGCTATGTCTTCATACAAGGCCTTGCAGTTATGTCCGAGTGCCATTTTAATTACTCCGCACTTTGAAAAATACGAAGAGGCCTCTTCCCTGATACACGAAGTGTTTAGCGAATATACTAACCTTATAGAACCGCTCTCCCTGGATGAGGCCTATTTGGATGTGACTGATAATTATAAACATATTCCCATTGCCACACAAATAGCAAAAGAAATTAAACAAAAAATATTTGAAAAGACAGGACTTACGGCTTCGGCAGGCGTCTCTTATTGCAAGTTTTTGGCAAAGATAGCTTCGGGCTTTAAAAAGCCAGATGGTTTAACCATAGTCACCCCTGCAAAAGCGCTTGAGTTTATTGATAAATTGCCTATAGGCAGTTTTCACGGTGTGGGAAAAGTCACTGAAGAAAAAATGTTTTCTCTTGGAATAAAAACAGGCGCAGATTTGAGAAAAAAAAGTTTGAATTTTTTATCCTCTCACTTTGGAAAATCTGGTGACTGGTTTTACTCCCTTGCCAGAGGTATTGATGAGTCCCCTGTAGAACCCTATAGAGAAAGAAAATCCATAGGCCGTGAAATTACTTTAGAAAAAGATATCACAGATATGGCAAAGATATTTGAACTTTTAGAGGAGCTCGCTTTTGCAGTGGAAAAGGACCTCACTTCAGCAGATAAATACGGAAGGACAGTCACCCTAAAGGTAAAGTATCACGACTTTAAACAGATCACCCGCAGTATTTCTCTAAATGTGCGAGTGCGGGCGGGCGCTACTATTTTAGAACAAGTCCTCAAACTGCTCAAAAAAACTGAAGCTGGAAAAAAGAAAATCCGTCTGTTGGGCATCTCCATACACTCCTTTACCGAAGATGCGCAAAAACCCCAAGGTAAAACTCAAATGCGCCTACCCTTAAATCGTTTAGGGGACAAATAAAAAAAGCCATACCTTTTCAGGTATGGCTTTTATATCAGGTCAAAAAATTAATTGTTTTATTCAGCGGCCTTTGTTTTGGCATTATCATATCTTTTGCGTTCATTAGCGTTTAATATTTTTTTCCTCATTCTTATATTCAAAGGCGTTATCTCTAAAAGCTCGTCTTCTGCGATATATTCCATAGCCTGTTCTAAACTAAACTTTCTTGGAGGTTCAAGCCTTATGGATTCATCAGACCCTGAAGCGCGCATATTAGTCAGTTTCTTTTCCCTGCACACATTTATTATCATATCTGTGTCGCGGCTGTTTTCTCCCGCTATCATTCCTTCATATACTTCCAGCCCCGGCACTACAAAAAAGGCACCGCGATCTTTGAGCTTATCCAAGGCATACCCTACTATCGCGCCTTCTTCCATAACTATCAAGACGCCGCGGCTTCTGCTTGGGACTTCCCCTTTAAACTGGCCATACTCGTGAAAACTATGGTTGAGGATTCCCGTGCCACGCGTTTCAGTCATAAATTCATTTCTGAACCCTAAAAGCCCACGGGTAGGAATATGAAATTCAAGCCGAGTGTAGCCGTCTTTGCCCTGTATCATATTTATCATTTCGCCTTTTCTTATTCCCATTTTTTCTATAACTGTGCCCACAAATTCCGCCGGCACATCCACTATGGCATGCTCAATAGGTTCCATTTTCTCGCCGTGAATTTCTTTATAGATTACCTGTGGTTTTGAGACCTGCAGTTCATAACCCTCACGCCTCATATTTTCGATAAGGATTGCCAACTGCAATTCGCCACGGCCCTTTACTGTAAAGGCCTCGGTAGATTCTGTTTTTTCCACCACTATACTTACATTTGACTGCAGTTCTTTTTGAAGTCTGTCCCACACATGTCTGGAAGTGACAAACTTTCCTTCGCGCCCCGCGAAAGGAGAATTATTTACCATAAAGGTCATAGACATTGTCGGCTTATCTATATCTATAGTCGGCAGGGCTTCCGGATTTTCCTTGCACGCCACTGTCTCGCCTACATCTATGGTCTCAAGTCCAGCGAGGGAAACAATATCTCCGGCAGAAGCTTCTTTGACTTCCACTTTTCCAAGCCCTTCAAAAGCCATAATTTTTGTGACTCTATAAGGCAGTTGTGTGCCGTCATTTTTAATAAGGACTACATCTTCGCCTTGTTTTACTTTTCCGTTATAGATTTTTCCCGTACCCATTTTTCCTACATAATTGTCATACCCGATAGCAGAAGTCAAAAATTGAAAAGGTTTTTCCTCATCTCCTGAAGTATCTTCCACATGATGTATGATCATATCAAAAAGTGGTTTTAAATCTTCGCTTTCATCATCCATATGATTTTTTGCAATTCCCTGCTTGGCGGAACAATAAATCACTGGAAAATCCAGTTGTTCATCCGCGGCATTGAGTTCTACAAAAAGGTCAAACACCATTTCCAGCACTTCTTTTGGT
>CAILUR010000034.1 GCA_903837445.1 uncultured bacterium
AAATAGAAAGGATTCAGATAAACACGGTGGTAAGAAGCAGGGCTGAAACTTATGCCGACCCTGTGACGGATGCACGGCTCGTGGAAATAAAAAATATTTTTGGAAAAAAAGCAGAAGTTATCGGCACTTATAAACCAGGGAATATTGTAAAGGTGGACAACTTACTTGCGACTATTACGGAAGCGGTAGCCCGCAGGCCTATGACTATTGAAGATCTGGCTGAAACATATAGCGCGGAAATAAGCGATATAAGGGAAGGCCTTAAAGTCCTTGAAAAACAAGGAAAAATAAAGATTGAAAAAATGGGACAAAAAGAATTTTATGTGAGTGCGCAAAAATGAACGCCTCATCACAAGGGGTTTATATGTTTTCTATGGGTGCGGAAGTGAAGTTATGAAAAAACACATTTTGATTTTATTTGTGGCATTATTGTTACCTACTATGGTGCTGGCTAAAATAAAAGTTTTGGCAAGTATTGTGCCTGTGTACAATATAGCGCAGGCAATAACGGGAGATAAAGCAGAACTCATAGTGGTGGTACCACCTGGGGCAAGCCCACATACTTTTTCGCCTAAACCCTCACAGGTGAGGGACTTTGCGCAGGCGGATGTTTTTTTGCAGGTAGGCGCAGGCCTTGAATTTTGGGCGGATAAACTTGTGGAGGCATCTGGAAATAAAAAAATGGTGATAGTTAATTTTACTAAAGGAATGAAGTTGATACAAAATGATTCAGACGGCGATAAAAATGAAAGCGGAAATCCACATATTTGGTTGGATCCTGTGAGAGCCGCTGGTATGGCAAAAAAAATCTGCTCAGGGTTAGTCACTGCGGATAAAAAGAATAAAACATATTATCAAAACAATCTTGAAAAATTTTTAAAAGAATTAAACACGCTTAATAAAAAAACAGCGGCAGAAGTCGCAAAATTTAAAATAAAAGAGTTTGTGGAGTTTCACCCAGCCTGGTCGTATTTTGCTTTACGGTATAAGTTGAAAGAGGCTGGCGTGATAGAAGAGACTCCAGGCAGAGAGCCTTCACCCAAAAAAGTGCTCGCCCTTGTAAAAAAAATAAAGCAGGCGGGGATAAAGGCTATTTTTGCCGAACCTCAGCTCTCTCCAAAGGCCGCGGAAGTAATAGCTAAAGAAGCCGGAGTGAAAGTACTTATTTTAGATCCATTGGGAAAAATAAAGGATGGCAAGATAAATGGCTATATAAGTAATTTTGAAGACAATATCAAAATAATGAAAGAGGCGATGAAATGAGTGAACCCCTTATAATAAAGCTTAAAAATGTGTCAGCAGGTTATGGCAATCTTACTGTCCTTGACAATATAGATTTGGAAGTAAGCACTGGAGATTTTTTAGGGATAATGGGACCAAATGGTGGCGGCAAGACCACTATGTTAAAAGTAATTCTTGGGCTTTTAAAACCTTCAAAAGGCGAGGCTTTTGTCTTTGGGAAAAATTCAGAAAAACTGGGTTCTGCTGACAGACAAAAAATCGGCTATGTGCCTCAGGAAAAAGATATCGACCTTACTTTCCCCGTGAGTGTTTTGGATGTGGTCTTAATGGGAGCCTATTCAAAAACTGGACTGCTGAAAAGTGTCGGCAAAGAAAATAAAAAAAAGGCATTTGAAATATTAGATAGAGTAGGGATGAAAGAATATGCTACTGTAGCCATAGGTGCCTTGTCAGGTGGACAGCGACAGAGAGTCTTGATAGCCAGAGCCTTGTTGAGTGAACCAAAATTACTTAT
>CAILUR010000035.1 GCA_903837445.1 uncultured bacterium
AAAAGCCGTTTAGAGTTCCAATCTGTTTCCCCGTGTCGCAGGATAAAAATATCCATAAAAACCTCGCAAAATTAAAATATGGTTCCAAAGTCTTGATTAAAATCAAATACAAAATAAAAAAAGCCGTACACGGTAATGTACGGCTTTTATATTTTATTCTGAATTCAAAATTTCAAACTCAAAAAAAACATTTATCGAAAAGCTTCCCATCACCCGTGGGTTTTTGGTGTTCTGGCTTGTGCCTTGCTTTCTTTTCCTACTCATCGCCCTTCCCGGAGTTTCGTCCAGTGGTTATTGCGACTTTCGTTGCACTTACAGCGGCGGAGACCGCGCAGGATTTTAACCCGCTTCCCGGCTATGTCATTAAGTTATTTTCAAGTAACTTTTTTCCTTTTACGAAGAGCATTTGGGGTTATTTATATCCTACCCCAAAACTTTTTATTCTCCATCATCTCCGATAGAGCTGGTCGGACACGATTCCATAGCACTTACACAATTTGCAGTCTGATTAGCGTCTGCTGGTTGAGCGGAACAGAACGCGTGAGATCCATCATCGTTCATTTTAAAATTTTCAGGTGCCGAGCCTTCGCACACGCCACATGCTATACACTGGTCGTCCACATAAAATTTACCTGGTACACTTTCAGATACTTTACCGCCTTTATTTGCCATTTCTATTCCTCCATAAAATTTAGGTTTTTAATAACTTATTAATTGTAATGTTTTTTTTTATTTTTTCAAGGTTTATTTTAAATACCCGCGTCCTTTTCACGCCACATAAAATAAGAATCCAAAAAATATACAGATTGCTCCGCCTAAAACGAACAAGTGCCAGATAGCGTGATGAAAAGGAATCTGCTTTACCACATAAAAAATTATGCCTACCGTATATAAAACCCCGCCTATACTTAACCATAAAAGAAACATAGGTTTTACATTTACTAAAAGCGGTTTTATGGCAATTACTACCAGCCACCCCATAGCCACATATATGGCAAGCGACACTTTCTCAAATTTTCCTAAGAAAAAAGTTTTAAAAATAATTCCCAGTATAGCCAGTCCCCATATAATACCGAACAAAGTCCAACCCCACGCCCCTTTTATTGCGACAAGCGTCAGTGGAGTATAAGTTCCTGCGATAAGAAAATA
Organism: uncultured bacterium; assembly: GCA_903837445.1. GTDB lineage: Bacteria > Oederibacteriota > PGYV01 > PGYV01 > CAILUR01 > CAILUR01. The sequence goes on from CAILUR010000035.1 coordinate 1,150, forward strand.
TATAGAGGCATAATCCATTATTTGGAAAAACCGTTTTACCCCACCATTGGGGAAAGCGTGTGAAAACATAGACATTAAAAAAAGTATAATCATAGAAGCGCCATAAATACTAAAAGAAACAATCCTCCAAGGGTCGCCGCGTTTTGCCGCTAAAACTACAAGAATCACCAGCATAGCCACAGCCAACAATGCCCCAATCCCGTGCGTGATAGCGCTGGCTATTTCTTCTCCGAGAGTATCATCCAAATATCGCGAAGTGGCATTTTTATTTTTTTTTTCCATAAATTAAGTTATCTTCTCGAGTGTCTTCCGCCAGCTGAGTTTTGATTCAAAGCCTGTGCCTTATATGGTCCTATTATTTCATTTAAATGTTTGTTTTTTTCTCCATCCAACCACAAGGCCTTACACTCAGTACACATATCCACAGTCATAGGTCCGAGTTTTTTCTCAGCCATTTTTTTCCCACACGCAGGACAAATTAAAAACGGAGGTTTTTCTCTTTTTTCAAAAAACGGCGGCGTTTTATGAGAGCTTTCAGCATCTCCTGCAACAAACACTTTTTTATCCAGCGGTTGCAGTTTCATTATAACCTCGCGTTTAAGCGCTATCCCATTACACTCAGCACAATGTAAAACATCGTGCCCTGCCACTTTCCCGGCATACATAGGGATTTTACAGACTGGACAATTCACTGGTTTCAGCGGCGCCGAAACCAAAGCATCAGAAATTGCTGGTTGTTTACAGTTAGGACAAAACTTTTCAGTAACAGACATTTCAGCATCACATCTTTTACAATGTTTTGTCCTGTTTGACATATTATCTTCCATTTTTACCTCAAGTATTTTTCTATATATTATCAGTAGCCTTAAATTTACGCAATAAAAACCCTTTCTTATTTCCCCCCAAACCTTGTCCTATACCCGCACTTTCTGCATAGTTCCTCTGTCACTTTTCTTTTCGCAAACCCATCGTGTATTTTTTTTGCTTTTGCTGTATTGATAATTTCTTCCAAACTGTGTTCTTTTATATTGCCAAGTTTTATATCCCCATCCCTATCCAGACAGCAAGGCACTACCGTTCCATCTACAAGTATTGCCACCTGTTCTTTCAAGCCATAGCAATAACCAGTAGCTCCAAAGTCCTCACCATTGATATCTGGCCATTTGAATTCATTTGAAATATTCAAAAATACATTTTCTTGGAGCTTTATTCCCCTCGCCTGTGTGACAATATTTTCAATTACCGGTTCGGGGTTATATTCCTTATTTATCTTTTCTATCACAAAAGCATTCTTCCCCTCAGTATCAGTTCCAGTAATATTCCACAAGCGCAGACAAAACAAAACTCTGCCAGCTTTTTTTGCCACAGTTATCAAAGAAAATATTTTTTCAAGATAGGTCTCATAAGATATCCCTGAGTTTGCAGGAGGGCTATGTAGGGAGAAGTTTATCTGTCTTAAAGCAAGTTTATCCAAGATTTCAAGCACTTTTTCAGTCAGTGTGCCATTAGTAGTCAGGTTTACTTTATAGCCATATTCAGCACACATATCCAAGAACTTCCCTATCTGTGGATGCATTAAGGGCTCACCCATAACATGAAAATACAAATACTCGGAATTCCCTTTGATTTTAGACAAGATTGTTTGAAACAACTCCGTGCGCATATACTCAGGCAGGCGTTTTGTTTTTGGACAAAACCCACAAGCCAGATTGCAGACATTTGTTATTTCTATATAGGTGCGTTTAAATTTTTTCATTTTACCCAACATTTTTTAATATCAGTAAAACATATTTTCGGCAAAAGTAAAACAGAATAGCAGTGAGATAAAAAATACTTATTTTTCTATTTTTCCAAGTTCTTTGAGTTTATCCCCACTCAGGTCTTTTTTCATAAAATCCGCGCTGTGAGGAAAATCAAGTTCCAAAGAGTAAATACTACAAAGTTCCAACCGACAATCCACAGTGACACAATCCAAAAGGTGTCCCCCTTTAGTTCCTGTGTCATCAATAAAATGCAAATGAAGTCCCGGCATATTGATACCACTAAAGTTTTGTGGCATTACATACCCGATAATAGTTCCTTTTATATTTTTCATTTCAAATATTGCCTGTCCCTTAACAGCCTCAGCCAGCCGTGGATATGGTTTGGCTTGTTTTTTTACACTACGGGTTTTAACATAAGAAAACTGCCCTTTTATCATAACAGCATAAGGAATATTTTTTGAAGGCAAAGAAGCGATTATTTTATTTTCAAGGTGCGCAAAATCCATACCATTAACAAAGTGAATAGATATATCAGGAGTGAATTTTACCACATCTGCAAAAGGTGTCTTATCTGTCGCCACTGGCTTATAAACTTTCCCATCAGCTTTAACCTGATATATGCTACCGTTAAGAATTACCATTTCCCCATCAAGCCCATCAAAGGTCCCTATCCCAAAATCACCATGCTTTGCAAGAGACTCAAAACTCACAGCCCCATCATAAACGCCTTCCTGCAAAGCATTCAAAGTGGAAACTTGGTATAAGACAGTCTGTTCAGAACACTGAATCGCAGAAGTGAATGCAAGAATAATTATCACGGCTGTAAAAATAATAAATTTAGTTGTTTTTCTCATTTATCACCTCAAATTGTATTTACTGCTCACGATATGGATTCGTTCCCATCCCTAAATATATTCTTGTTTTCATTTCCATGGTAAACCAAATGATAAACATATCCGCCTATGTCGGCTTAACAGTACCTGCTTTAAACCCATACTTGCCTGTTGTATTTTTAGGTTTATCTGTTAACTGTTTTAGTACATCAAAGATTATCACAAAGTTCTCATCATTTTTCTTGAGTTTATCTAGTATTTGTTTATGGGTTGAAAGGTATTCACGCATTTTGATAAACGCATTTACTACGGCTATACTTACCTGTGCTGCCTTTTTGCTTCTAAGTACGCTGGACAGCATGACAACTCCATGTTCGGTAAATGCATAAGGCAAATATCGCCTTCCTCCACGCTTTGAGGTCGCAATTTGCGGCCTCAAGTTTGAGGTGCCAATTTGGCACCTCAAAGACTCATATTCTTTTTCATTTAACTTAAAGCAAAAGTTTTCGGGAAATCGTTCCATGTTCCTTTGTATCTGCCTGTTTAATTGTTTTGTTTCCACCCTATAAAACACCGCAAGATCACTATCCAGCATAACCTTTTGACCCCGTATTAAGTAAATCTTTTGCACAATGTTTTCAACCGGTATCAAACCCTCCATCTCATCCCCCTTGTATTTTCGGTGTATAACCACTCTCATAAAATTATACACTTTGTATACTTATATGTCAATGTTGTTTTGAGGGGAATGCTTTTTTGAAATACGGTTAAGGAATTAATTTATAACGAGACACTTCTCCCCTGGGGCGGTTTATCTCGGCTCTGGTTTTATTCTTCCGGAGTAAGTTCGTCTTTTTTTGTCAACGAAAGAAAGATAACTAAACTCAAAATAGCTATAAAAAATATCCCGCTTGTCAAAGTCGGTCCCAGTGCAAGCCCACCTGCATCACGGTCCTGAGAAAGAAAGTCACCTATTGAGGCGCCGAGCGGACGAGTCATTATGTAAGCAAGCCAGAAAGCAAGAATGGCGTATGCTGGTTGGTGTTTATGCTCCGCTCCCTGTATTTTCCTGAGCACATAATATGCTATAGTCACTACTCCTATTAATCCGCCAAATATATATATTGAATTCAAATATCCTAACTTGAACTTTTCCGCGCTCAAATCCCCCGCCGCTGTACCCAATGCAAAGGTAAACAGGATAGCCAGCCAGTAAAAAGCCTCGCGTCTGAAAGTAACTATGGAATGAACCGACAAAGTTTTCTCAAATATAAACCAAACTATAAAAGTCAACAACAGCGCAGCAGCAAATACAATTGTCGTTGTCTCCAGTGGAATCCCAAGTTTATCGGTCAAAAGGTCGGTTATCAAAGTACCGACAACGCTGACAAAAACTACCGCCAACCAATAAATTGAAGGTATATACTTTTTCGTCCTGAACTGAAAGAACATAATCAAAAACAAAAGCCCACCCATAACAAGTGAAGTCCCACTGAGCCCAAATTTCAGTGTTTCATTCAAATAATCCGCTGCAGTCTCACCTATCGTAGTACATAAAACCTTAATAACCCAAAAATATATAGTAATAGCCGGAACCTTATTTAACATCTGCTTTATTTTTGTCGCATCCATTCGCCTTTACCTCGTATGATTTATTAACTTTCCAAATATTAGCATAATTATAAACATAAAAATATATCATAATTTCGAATCCATTCTGGTTTGGTTAAAATAACTAACATATGATAAAACACAGTGACAAACTTCACAACTTATTTTCAGGCAAGGGCAAGTAGTAAGGGTTAAGGAGTGAGAAATTTTCTGCAAGTGAAATTGGAAGCGACAGGTTTATAATCCAATTTTGCTGAAATATTTAAATCTTGTTTTTTGTTTTTACACTCCTGACAAAAACTTTATCAAACAAACTTTATTTTCGAGCAGTTACCATAAATAGACCGCCAAACCGTCCGGATAGATAAATAAATTATTTACGGGTTGCAGCTTGCCCACATACTCAAAGACACACCGCTGAATGCCCCGCCCGACGGGCAAACGCCGCTCATATCAGCAGGCAGCCCAATGCCGTTCTGGTATAATATACCGGTCCCGCTGTTGTATCCGCCAATATCACCGGATGTATTGCAATATACTGCCAGCCAGTAGTCCCCGGCCGCTAAATAAGTACCGGCGATTTCTATTGATTTCCAGCCTGCTCCAAGAGCTTCAAATGAAGAATTAACAACTAGCCTTGTGCCCGGGCAACCAGAAGAATCAGCATAAATTGCCACTTTAAAATTTCCCGGATTCCATACCCTGAGCCAGACCCTGTATACTGTAGCGGCTAACAAAAGTGTATGTTTTTGAAAAAAGGTCCTATCGTTAGCGGCTGTCGTAAATCCGGTATCATTATTTTCTGTCCCGAAAGCCACGCACTTTGTCGGTATCTCGGTAGGCGTTGCTGTCGTAGTACACGTTTCAGTCGCGGTTGCTGAAATCGTTGCCGTGGATGTGATTGTTCCGGTGGAAGCGATTGTAGGCAGAGTATTTGCTGACGGCCCGGAAACACTTTTACCGCATCCCGTTGCACTCATAAAAGAAACAAAAAATAACGAACTAATCAATACTACATTATGCGTATGCTTTGAGTAAATCATCTGCCACCTCCGGCGGAATTGTTCTTCGATTTCTGTCAGCAAAACGATCAAGAAAGACTTCAGTTGTCCGTACCGTTAATTTCCGCTCCTTGTCGTTCAAAATACTCAACCACTGATATATTTATTATATATACGTAAAAATTGCTTGTCAAATATATTTATTTCGAATTTGTTAATTTTGGCTGGGCAAAATGTCCAATCTCCGCAAGTCGCCCGTCATAAACCCGAGCGAAGCGATTGGTTTATGGCTGGGCATATTGGGCAACCTTCGCAACCCGCCCGTCAAAAACCAGAGCGAAGCGAATGGTTTTTGGCTGGGCGCAGCACACTAACTACGCAACTGGCTTTTTACTACTGAACCAATTGCCCTTTCGGAGAGCATTAAGTTCTTATGACTCTAACGTGTCTATTCGTAATGCGTCCACATACGTAATATTTTGACTGTTTTTTGTTTTTTTAGTACCTGATAAACAAGTCTGTGTTGAATATTTATTCTGCGGGAGTAAGCGCCATTAAGATCCCCTACCAATTTTTCAAACGGAGGTGGATTTTGATACGGATTAGTCTCAATAATATCCAGAAGCTGTGTAACCTTGTTCTTTAATCCTGCTCCTGCTATTTTTTTTGAATCTTTCACAGCTTCCCTGGTATACGACAGTTCCCACTTTACCATTTAAGGGTCTTCACACACTTTTTAAGGGGTGTTTTCAGACCTTTTACAATCGATTCCCTCATTTTAGGAATAGAAAGCAGGTATATAGTCTCTTGTATTGCTGACCAGTCCTCTTCCGAAAGAAGTACTGCAGTATTTCTCTTACCCGTTATCTGTATTGGCTGATGCCCTGCCGCGGTCTGGTCAAGCAGCTTGTAAAGATTGGTTCTTGCTTCACTTGCTGTAATCGTTGTCATATTTATCACCTCTGAATATAGCGTACCATAAAGCGTACGACTTGTCAAGTTTGACTTGAAAAGAGTTTAAATCCATTAAGGTGGGTAGATAAAAAGATTTAATTAAATACATAAAAAATAAAATGGTTGGACATATTGGGCACCCTTGCAACTCGCCCATCATAAACCCGAGCGAAGCGAGCCGCTTCATGTAGTTGAGCTACTGCGAAGGGTAAATGGTGGTTTATGGCTAACATTTGGACTATATCACAACTCACTTCTCAGGCAAGGGTAAGGAGTAAGGAGTAAGGGTTAAGAAGTGAGGAATTTTCTGCAGGTAAAATTGGAAGCGGCAGGTTTACTTAATCCTGAACCCTTGCTCCTTAATCCTTACAAATTTTCCTCAGAAAATTTGGCTGGGCGCAGTGGACGATCTCCGTAACTGGATTTTCTCTGAAAACCCGATTATTTTGCTTAAAAATTTGGAAGAACACAGGATTCTAACACTATAAGCCAGTTATGTTGATTTCGTCATCTGCTATCCCTTTTCTAGTAAAGGAATGTTATTAAAATTTTCGCCGCCTGTAAATCCTGTGTCTAGACCTGTTTAGCTGTTCAAGTACAGTATTTGTCTCAATTGTTTGGACTTGTTCACGGCTCTGTCGGAGATAATTAGCATAATTATTAGCCATAACTTGCGATAGTGAAAAAAATTCTATTGGATTTGTCTTAAC
>CAILUR010000036.1 GCA_903837445.1 uncultured bacterium
ATGTGACGACTATAAGTTTGGAAGAAGAAGTCACCAAAATTATTAATAGGAAAACAGCTTTGAAATATAATATTATTCCTATAGAAAAGAAACCAGGCAAAATAGTATTTGCCACTTCCGATCTTTTGAATAGTGCACTTAAAGCAAATTTAAAATATGAGCTGGGGCTTGAAGCAGAATATGACTTCGCTTTTGTAGGCACTACAGTAAGTGCGCTTTTAAGCGCTATTGACAAGTATTACGCACTGCCTACCGGACCAGGCCTGGATGAAGCTATCGATGCCGCCGGAGGGGAGGACTATTCAATAGAAATTATTGAAGATAAAATAAAAAAAGATGATGAAATGGAAGAGGGCGACATTGCTGGAGACAACAGCCCGGTCGTGAAATATGTAAATTATATGATTGAAAACGCAGTAGTCAAGAGGGCTTCGGATATTCACATAAATCCTTATGAAAAGAAAATTGTTTTGCGGTACAGGGTGGACGGTTCGCTTGTGGAAATGCCCCCTCCTAAAATACAGTTTAAAAAGCCACTTACTTCAAGGATAAAACTTTTATCAGGAATGAATATTATAGAAAAGAGAATGCCTCAGGACGGGCGTATGAAATTTGTACTTTCAAACGGAAAGACCATTGATTTGAGAGTTGCCGTGGTGCCTTCTATTTGGGGGGAAAATATTGTAATGCGTATTATAAACCAAGAGGCGCAGTCGCTTGATATGGCGGATCTGGGGCTATTTCCAGAGCAGATAGCTGGAATTGAAAAAGGTCTGGCCCGACCTTATGGAATGGTACTGGTGACTGGTCCGACTGGTTGTGGGAAGACCACTACTGTTTATTCTTGTTTGAAAAAAATAAATAATCCGCAGGATAATATTATGACTGTCGAGGACCCTGTGGAATACCGGCTCCCACATGTCATTCAGGTGCAGGTCAACCCACTGGCAGATTTAACTTTTGCAAATGTGTTGAGATCATTTTTGCGGCAAGATCCCGATATTATGCTTGTGGGAGAGATTCGTGATGATGAGACGGCTTCCATCGCTGTCAAGGCAGCGCTGACAGGACATCTTGTTTTGTCCACTCTGCATACTAATGATGCCCCCACCACAATCGCCAGGCTCGTAGATATGGGCATAGATGAAATATATGTGGGCTCTTCGGTGCTGGTCGCCTCAAGCCAGAGGCTTATAAGAAGGATATGTCCTAACTGCAAAGAAAAGTTAAAAGTAACAGATTATGCTAAAGCAAAAAAAGGTGGAATCCCATCTGAACTTATAGAAGGAGTGGAATATTACGAGGGCCGTGGCTGTCCTAATTGTAATTACACAGGTTATAGAGGGCGGCTTGCCGTATTTGAAGTGTTACCTGTAAATATGCAAATCAGGGAGGCGATTTTTAAAAAAGCCACCTTAAATGCTTTGAAACGCGTATCCTGGGAAATAGGAATGAGGACAATCAGGGAATCTGGAATAGAACAAATGAAAGCAGGGCTGACCACACTTGATGAGGTTTTGAGAGAAACCCTGCACGATAAACCTCTTGCGGAATATATGAAAAAAGGAATCAAATTCGCATAATAATTACTTTGAAAAATTTGAGGCACATAGAGGCCTCGTTAAAAAATGAAGGAGTGTAAAATGAAAAAGGATTATCTTTTTAAAGAGGCAAAAAATTTCTTTTCTATTTTTGAGGCGAAAAGCGAAATTTTGACAGGCATGAAAGTGCCTGGTAGTGTGACTTTGATAGGAGACACTTCTGAATTCAATAAAGGCAAAATAATAGGCGCCAATATTGACAAACAGTCAGTTATGTTCGCTCAAAAGCGCAGAGATAAGGATCGCTTCGTTTATTTTTATTCCAAACGGTATGATGAAAAAATAAGGGTAAATTTGAGCGAACCTCAAATTCATGGAGAAAATGGTTGGGCCAATTTTATGGCTATGGCATTGTTTGAACTTGAGGGTAGTGGCAAGAGGATTCCCGGAATGCATGTCTATATAGACAACAATATCCCAGATTTTTTTAATTGTAATAATGTGGAGGCCTTGCAGATAGGGATAGTGCAAATAGCCGAGAAGTTCGGTGACTGGACTATGACAGCTGTGGAAACTGCTGAACTTTGTGCTCAGGGTGATTTTAAATTTATGAAGAAAGAAAGAAATTCCGTCAAGTATATGCCTATATTGAATGGACAAAAAGGAATGCTCACTTACTATGATGCGGCTAAAAAAGAAGCAGAGAATATCCCTTGCGATATAAATTCAGTGGGCCTGTCTTTTATGGTAATGAGTTCTGGAATAAAAAATAAAAGTGTTGAAAGAAGAGTGGCGGCTATCAACGAAGAAGTAAAACAGTCGCTGGCTACCATAAGGAACAGCGGAGGGCAGGTAGAATCCTTGGACCAACTTTCAATGGAAGCTTTTGATGAATACAGAGGAAAACTTACCCTTTCTCAGAAAAAACGTTGTGCGTATTTTATCTCTGAAAATGAGCGTTCACAGGCGGCGGCGGGAGTGCTTAAAACAGGGAACATTCTGGCTTTTGTAGATATTGTAAACGAGTCTCAAAAAAATATAAAAAACAGACTTGAAATAATTGACGGAGAAAATGAAAGTCTTTTGAATATTATTAATGATGCTGAAGGCGTAAAAGCGGCGCGCGTGCTGAATATGGGTTTGGATGGCACGGTGTTTGTAATTGTGGATAATGACAAAAAACAACATGTGGAATCAAAAGTCAGAAAAGCATTTATGAACATAACCGGCTTGGACTTACAGACGGAACATTTTGAATTGAGCAATGTTATGGAAGAAGTTTCTGTAAATATATCAGAATTTGGAAAATGAAAATAGCTTTTCTTACATACGGGTGTAAGCTTAATCGGTATGAGACAGAGGCAATAAAACAGCTGCTCACAGGTGGTTCGGCGGAAGATCCTGAGGAGCCTGATTGGTATTTGATTAATACCTGTACGGTAACGGCAAAAATAGACGCGGAGATTAGGAGTAAAATAAGAAAACTTAAGGCTGCCCCCGGTAAAAAAGTGATTGTGACGGGGTGCACGGCACAGAGAAAAGACAAAAAAGAATTACTCGCAGGCGCAGATTTTATAATAACAAATGAAGATAAGTTCAAACTTGAAAAATATCCCAAAGAAGTGCAAGCCCTTGCTCCAAGACAGGCAAATGGAGTGCTTAGAGGATTCTCGGCAAGCAATAAAGCCTTTATTAAAGTAGAGGACGGCTGTGATAGGTTTTGTGCTTATTGTGAAATCCCTTATGTGCGAGGGGCAGTAATAAAAAGTAGAGGGCTTTTGGAAATTAAAAATGAAGTGGAAAATATGGTGACGGCGGGGTTTTCGGAAATAATACTCTCGGGAGTCAATCTCGGACTATTTGGATATGACAGGAAAGAAAAAAATGGATTGGCAAAGGAAAAGGCTCTAAAAGAGGAGTTCGACCGTTACAATGCTAAGGCTG
>CAILUR010000037.1 GCA_903837445.1 uncultured bacterium
ATGTTTTCAAAGTTTTCAGTAGAAAAAATAATACTTTTGGATTCATTATATTCCATACCAAGAGTTATGGTTCCCATGTTATACAAATCTTCTCCGGCCTCAAAGCCCATACTTTCTTCCTGCGCGTAAAAGAAGTCTCTATACCATATGCCGTTAAGCGTCACTTCCCCTCCGTCAGGGTTATATATGTAGCCAGGGGGCATATTGCGATAAGGGTGCACACTTATTTTTTTACCATCTGTCATTTTAGTATTAGGGTCAAAATAAGGCATTTCACGCATTACTGTATTCACATCCCGAAATGCCACAAAAGGTTTTATATGCAATTTTACAAAACTTTGAGGAGTTAAAAGGGTGTAATTAATTACAGTAGTGTTTGTATCTTTCATTAAAAATATTTCTTTTTTTAATCTTATATTATCAATGAGATAAATACAGGTGATAATGTCATCATCAATGTGAAAGCTCTCAAGATAAGAATACCCTTTTGGATATACTGTTTTATGATATACATTTGTAGCCAAATGGTACATGCTGCCGGCTATAGTCACTTCTTCATCAATATTTGGAAACAGCAGGACTCTGCCTTCCACCCCTGGAATTTCAGCCACAAGCAAGCCATGATATTTTCTGGTATTTGCAAAAATAGCTGTAGATGACGCATATGCGCCATTGCTGTTGGTAATCAGCCATTCTTTCTCTATCGCAACATCAAAATTGTTGCAGACATGTCTCCCAAAAGAAATCATTTTCCCTAATGCTCCCTCATAGTAATTAAATTTCCAGTTACTTTTTAAGCAGGTTTTCTATTCCCATTCTATCGTTGCCGGTGGCTTATTAGAAATATCATACACCACCCTGTTTACTCCCTTGACTTCATTTATTATTCTGGAACTTATTTTATTTAAAAGGGCATATGGCAGTTTTACCCACTCTGCTGTCATACCATCTTTTGAATCCACCACGCGCAAGGCAATGACATTTTCGTATGTCCTTAAATCTCCCATAACGCCGACTGTCTTTACTGGCAACAACACTCCAAAGGCCTGCCAGACTTTATAATAAAAGCCGCCTTTTTTTATCTCATCCATTATAATAGCATCCGCTTTTTTTAGTATGTCCAAGCGTGCTTTTGTTATGTCCCCGAGAATTCTTACAGCAAGCCCTGGCCCAGGAAAAGGCTGACGCCACAGTGCCTCGTGGGCTATTCCCATTTTTTCACCTATGGCCCTGACCTCATCCTTAAACAAAAATTTTAACGGCTCTACCAATTTCATTTTCATTTTAGCTGGCAACCCACCCACATTATGATGTGACTTTATAGTGGCGGATGGCCCTTTTACCGAAACACTTTCTATTAGGTCCGGATACAGAGTCCCCTGTGCCAAAAAATCAAAATCTTTTAAGCCCTTAACACTTTCATCAAAAATATCTATAAAATAATTTCCTATTATTTTTCTTTTTCTTTCCGGATCAGTTATTCCCTTCAAGCGTTCTAAAAACCCTTCTACTGCATCTACATATTTTACTTTTATTTTAAGGGCTTTAAACATTTTAACTACGCTTATTTCTTCATCCAATCTTAAGAGCCCGTTGTTGACAAAAACGCAGGTCAGATTTTTTCCTATGGCTTTATTTATTATCACCGCGGCCACAGTAGAGTCCACTCCACCTGAAACCCCACAGAGAACTTTTTTATTACCCACAGTCTTTCTTATCTGGGCGACTGTTTCTTTTATGTACGATTCTGCAGTCCAGTCCCCAGCACAGCCACAAATGTTTTTTGCGAAATTCCCAAGAATCTTTTTACCGTTTTGCGTATGCACCACTTCAGGATGAAACTGAACTGACCATACTTTTTCTTTTTTAGACGCCAACATAGCATAAGGAGCGCTTGGCGTATTTGCCAATATTTCAAACCCCTCTGGCATTTTACTAAGTTTGTCACCGTGACTCATCCAAACTATTTCTTCTTTTTTTAGTCCCTTTGTGAGCTTATCTATTTTTTTTACGCGTAGTTTTGTAAAGCCATATTCCCTATGCTCGGATTTTTCCACTTTCCCACCGAAAAAGTGCGAGATTACCTGCATTCCATAACATATCCCCAACACCGGTATGCCAAGTTTAAAAATACGCTTGTCAGGCAGTGGCGGCTTTGTATCATACACACTGGCCGGACTTCCCGACAAGACTATGCCTTTTGGCGCGAGTTCTTTTATTTTTTCAAAGTCCACATTAAAAGGATATATCTCAGTGTAAATATTAAATTCTCTTATTCTTCTCGCTATCAGCTGTGTATACTGTGAGCCAAAATCAAGAACTATTATTGATTCCTGTTTCATTTAAATTCCTTATCTTCCGCGGTAATTTGGAGCTTCGTTTGTTATTATGACATCATGGGGATGACTTTCTTTTATGCCTGCTACTGAAATTTTTACAAACTGCGTATCATTTTTAAGTTCTTTTATATTTTTTACGCCACAATACCCCATACCAGCTTTTAGGCCTCCGACCATTTGATACACGGTGGAAGACAACGACCCTTTAAAAGGAATTCGCCCTTCTATTCCTTCTGGCACTAACTTGTCTTCTTCTTCTTCCCACTGGAAATATCTTTCTCTGGCACCGCGTTTTTTCATAGCGGCAAGAGATCCCATTCCGTGATAGACCTTAAAACTTCTGCCTTCCAACAGCACTATTTGTCCTGGAGATTCTTCTACCCCAGCGAATAAACTTCCCATCATAACTGAGTCCGCACCTGCTGCTATGGCTTTTGTAATCTCTCCAGAATATTTTATTCCGCCATCTGCAATTACTGGAATTTTATACTTAGCAGCCGCTTCTGCACAATCCATTATCGCTGTGATTTGGGGAATACCTATTCCCGCTATTATTCTCGTTGTACATATAGACCCCGGCCCCATACCCACTTTTATGGCATCCGCTCCGGCTTTTATCAAATCAATTGTTCCTTGGGCTGTCGCGACATTTCCTGCGACCACATCAATATTTGGAAATCTTTTCTTTAAAAACTTTACTGCATCTATGACTGGCACTGAATGTCCATGCGCGGTATCTACTGACAAAGCATCCGCTCCTGCTTTTACAAGGGCATCTGCTCTGGCTTCCAATTCTTCAGATGGTCCCACTGCCGCCGCTACCATAAGTCTTCCCATTTTGTCTTTTGTGGCAAACGGGTATTTAAGTTTTTTCTCAATGTCTTTTATTGTAATCAAACCTTTTAATTCAAAGTTTTTATTTACTACTGGCAATTTTTCTATTCTGTTTTTATGTAGTATTTCTTTTGCTTTGTCAAAAGTAATTTCCTGCGTGGCGGTTATCAATCTTTCTTTTGGAGTCATAAGTTCTGTAACTTTTTGTTTTTTTGTTTTGACAAACCGTAGGTCACGGTTTGTGAGAATGCCTATCAGTTTTTTTCCATCACATATCGGCAACCCCGAAATATGATATTTATTCATTATTTCTACCGCTTGCATTATATTGGCATCAGGTGGGAGAGTAATGGGATCTACTATCATTCCGCTTTCATAGCGTTTTACTTTTTCTACTTCGCGCGCCTGTTCTTCTATGGTGAAGTTTTTATGTATGACCCCTATGCCACCTTCTTGAGCTATGGCAATAGCCAACCGAGAATCAGTCACAGTATCCATAGCAGCGCTGACAAGCGGTATATTTATATCAATCCCCCTGGTAAACTTTGTCTTTGTCTCTACATTTTTAGGGAGGACCTCTGCTTTTCTTGGAATTAACAGGACATCGTCAAAAGTCAACGCTTCCTTGAGTATCTTTTTGTTTCTAATATTCATAACTTTGTTAATCATCTGTTATTACCTCCTTTATAATAATGATAACATATTTGAAAAAATCGGTCAATAATTTTACTTGAGAGTTTTTATTTGTTTTATTTTATCACATATTTGAAATTATTTATACTATAAAACCCCGAGTTCAGGTTTTCCCCTTTAAACTAAGGGTTTTTAAGACAGTATTCCCCAATTTGTCCACATTTTTCTATGCCAATATATGCCTTATTTTTAAGGGGTTTTATTGAATTATATTGATTTCTTCACAAACATGCTATAAATATTGAAGTATTTATAGTCCCAGTCCAGTGGAGTTCAGAATATAGAGCCAAATTGATATGGTAAAAATAGAAATAACCGTGCTGACTGTAATGGCTGCCGAGCATAGTTCATCATTTTTTACATACTGTTTTACCAGCACATAGGTGGATAAGGCTGAAGGCATAGCAAAGGTCAAAACCGCCACATGGAAATACTGTTTGTCAGTG
>CAILUR010000038.1 GCA_903837445.1 uncultured bacterium
CCTTCAAAATATGACTCAATCGGTCCTGATGCCAAGCTGATGACAACTGCTCCCCTGCTGGTCTGTTGATATAGTTTGGTATCTGGTGCACCGTCTGTCCACCGATTTTCTCCTATATTGTTTACAGCATAAGAACCTCTTACAGATATCCCTACAAGTGGAACAACATTGATACTTCCCATAAGCATTTTACCAAGATTGTCTTCTATTTTTTTATACCCATTGCCATTATACATAGCCACCTGATAGTCGCCAAAACCAAAAGGAATTGTTCCGATAAGGGCTATTCCTTGATTCGCGCTGTCAGCTACTTTAAGAGTATCTTCCATAGCTTTATCAATAAGTTGGTAAGACCAGGTATCTATGGTACCAAAATACGATTTTTGAACTCCAAGTCTAATTCTGATATCTGCTTCTTTAAGAATTGGTAATGTTTTAAAATCTACAAACGCTGATTTTACCCAGCTTGCCCAATCTACCGCGCCCTGTGCCGGTACTGCCGCAGCATTAACAACCTGTCCATACTGAGTATTCGGCATATCAAGAGTAAGCTCTGTTTCATAGTCATCCGTTTTTAATTTTGTCGTAATGTATGTTCTTTCCACCGAGAAAGCACTTTTGATAAATTTTTGATTGTCATACCCTGCTGTGTATCTTAACCACTGATACCCGTTAAAAGAAAGCTCAGGTACACCTTGAGAAGGATCTGCTTTTATCAAAACCGCTCCAAAAGAAATCCCGCTCATCACTGCCAACAACACTGCCGCAAACACAAACTTGACTACTGACTTTCTCATTTTCTCCTCCTTGAGGAATTTAATATTTTACTTCTGCCCATAAGGCATTAAAGCCCGCGTTTTTTTCCACCTCCATTTTTTATTTGTTGCCTTTAATTTTAAAAAACTTTTTTTAACAAATAAATTATATAAAAAAGATGTTAAGACAAGATAATTAAAAAATTAATTGTTTGTTAAGGGTTTCGAAAGGGGTTTAAACCGAGAAGTATTATATTTGAAGTGTTATTGTAAACTTTGTTCCTGAGCCGAAAATACTTTCTACTTTAATGTCGCCTTTGTGAAGAAGCACTATATGTTTTACTATTGCCAAACCAAGCCCTGTCCCACCGAGTTTTCTTGACCTGGACTTGTCTGCCACATAAAACCGCTCAAATATTCTATCTATATGTTCCGCTTGTATTCCCAGCCCAGTATCCTCTATTTCTATTATTATAGTCTTTTCTTTATATGAGGTCTTTGCCGTTATTGACCCTTTTTCCGTATATTTTACCGCATTGTCTAAAAGATTAATAAACACTTGGCTCATTTTAAAAACATCTATGCGAATGCGTGGCAGGTCAACTGCGAGGTCTGTCTTTAAGTCAAGCCCCTTTGCGATGGCCTTTGCCTGAAATATTTTTGTACAATCAGCAAGTACCACATTAAGGTCAGCCTCTTCAAGAGTAATTTTTCCACCTTTTTCTTCAAGTTCAGAAAGGACAAGGAGATCATTTACTATATTAGTAAGGCGCTCGGCATTTTTCTTTACCACTTCAAAATAATATCTATTTTTTTCTTCCACCTGTTCTTCCATAGTCTCAACAAAACCTCTAATGGCGGTAAGCGGGGTTCTCAACTCGTGTGAGACATTTGCCACAAAATCTTTCTTTATTCTTTCTATGTTTTTCGCTTCGGTAATGTCGTGAAAGACCACTACAGCTTCATCTTTGTTGGGAATATACGCAGCACAACAGTTATATATGCGCGTATTTATTTCCATTTCTTCACAAAACTGGTTTTTCTCTTTAAATATTTTTTCCACAAACCTGTTAAACTCAATTGATTTTATCGCTTCCCACGAATGTATTTTTTCAAGGTTGGCCATTCCCGTTATGGTTTTAAAACTTTCATTGCACATAACTATTTCTTCAAAGGAATTTACTACCAGCAAACCCTCTTTCATAGCACAAATTATCCCATCCAGTTCATCTTTTTTTTTGGTCAGTTCCAAGAAAAGTGTTTTTATCTGATTTGTCATTTCGTTAAAACTATCTGCCATTTCCTTTATCTCGCCGTCGTATTCTACTGAAGACACTCTTGTATCAAAGTTCTTTAAAGCCAGTTGTTTTGCCGCTGTGGATAATTCTACCAAGGGTTTTGAAAAATTACGCGCAAAAATCCACGCACTTATAATAGAAAGCAGAGCAAGTAAAATGGATAACCCTATTATCTGTGAATACAAGTTGCCAATGAGGGCTTTTACTTCTTTTAAAAACATACTAAAGCGTATGACGCCTCTTACTTTTCCTTTTGCTATAACTGGTACTGCCACATACAGCATATCTCCATTTAAAGTATGGCTATACCGCTGAGCTTCTCCGCTCAACCCCAAAAGCGCTGTTCTTACCTCTTCCCTGCCTGCGTGATTTTCCATAGTGGCCGGTGCTTTGTCAGTGTCAGCTATTACTTTGCCTCCTGGCAGTATGATCGTTATTCTTGAATTGACATCTTTTTTTACTTCTTTTATTATTTTTTGTATTTCTGCATATCTTTTTTCTAATAACATTGGCGCTATTTGCCCTTTTAATTCGGCAGCCGAATTATGCAAAAACTCCGCAGTCGCTTTTATGTGAAAGGTTTTTACGGTATTAAGTGAAAAGATAACAATAAAAGAAGTGAGCGCCACTATTATAAGAATATACCTTGTGAGAAGCTTATAGAATATGGTGTGTTTCATTCTTCCAGTTTATAACCTACCCCTCTGATATTTTTAATAATAGAAGCCGCAGTGCCGAGTTTTTCTCTCAAATGTCTTATGTGCACATCTATAGTCCTATCTATTACTATTTTTTCATTTCCCCATAGTTTGTCCAGCATTTGTTCTCTGGAAAAAACCCACCCTGGTTTCTCTGATAAAATCTGCAATATCTTAAACTCAGTAGCTGTGAGTTCTATTTTTTTTCCTTTTACTGTCACTTCAAATTTTTGTTCGTCCATTTCTATTTTTCTGCCTATTTCTTTTTTAGAGCTTAGGGCTTTAGTTTCATTTCGGCGTAAGACCGCTTTGACTCTGGCTGCCAGTTCTTTTAAAGAAAAAGGTTTTGTTATGAAATCATCTGCGCCCATTTCAGTCCGAGCACTTTGTCAGTCACATCGCCTTTTGCCGTGAGCATAATTACAGGAATAGCCGCATACTTATTGTCTCTTTTGAGTTCCCTGCATATCTCTATGCCATCCATACCTGGAAGCATAATATCAAGAAGTATCATATCAGGAGGACTTTCGGCAATACTTTTAAAAAGGGCCTTGCCATCTCCAAAGCCTTTGACTTTGTAGCCTGCTTTTTGGAGGTTTATAGAAATGAGTTCTACAATATCTTCTTCATCATCCACTACTGCTATAACTTTTTCCATATGTGCTCCTTCCAAATTATTCTTTATATAAAATTAACAAAGATTTGTTAAGATTATGTTAAATCAATATAAATTTTATATTTTTTAAATTTTTATGCCTACCACAGGAGTTTTCCGATTTTATCTGTGGCTGTCATATATAAGTCATATGTCGGTCCAAACGAATTTGAAAACCCTACTGATATAAAAGTCCCATCATCGCCTTCCACAGTACAGCGCGCTTCTTCATAATTTGAGCCACCATATTTTCTCTCCATAGGTCTTAACCCCATTTTATCTGTTTTAACCAGATAAAAATTTTCTTGCCCAAATGAAGCGGTATATCCTGACATTAGAAAAAGTCCTTCTTTGGTAGTGATAATATTATATGCGACATCTATATTAGTACCGCCATATGTCCTTGCCCAAACGCAGTCGCCCTTGCTATCCACTTTTACCATATAAATATCCTTGCCGCCCATACCATATGTGTTTGTGCTTCCAGCAAAAACATAACCCCCATCAATAACATTATCCACGCTATAGGCTATCTCTTCCATTGGTCCACCAAAAGTCCTTTGAAATACTATATTTCC
>CAILUR010000039.1 GCA_903837445.1 uncultured bacterium
CCCTTGCAGACCGAACAACCTTTTCCATGATAAAATTTAATTCCTTCAATATTTTTATCCGTTAACTGCAGTATATGTAAATCATCATCTGTGGGAACATACAAGGTTTTGCACTTTTCACATATTTTCCTTAACAATCTTTGTGCTATTATTATTCTCACCGCTGAACCCACATATATTGGGTCAATCCCCATATCAATTAGCCGCATTATAGTCGATGGCGCATCATTGGTATGCAGGGTGGATAAAAGCAAATGTCCTGTCAGCGCTGCCCTAATGGCAATGTCGGCAGTTTCTTTATCTCTAATTTCTCCGACCATCATTATATTTGGATCCTGTCTGAGCACAGATCTTAAAGCCGTAGCGAAAGTAAGTCCAATCTCGGAATGCATTTGCACTTGTACTATTCCTGGAAGCATATATTCCACTGGGTCTTCCAATGTCATAATATTTTTTGAGACATCATTCACAGTGGACAAAGCCGAATAAAGTGTAGTGGTTTTACCTGAACCCGTAGGTCCAGTGTGAAGTACCAGTCCATAAGGAGACTGAATGGCTTCCTTATAGAGTTCAAGTTCTTTCGGTTCAAACCCCAGTTTGGATAAATCAAGTTGAAGCGTGTCTTGGTCCAAGATACGCATTACAATATTTTCTCCATATATCGCTGGAAGCACCGACACGCGCAAATCTATAACCTTGTTCTGTACTTTTATTTTTATGCGCCCGTCCTGTGCTTTTCTTTTTTCCATAATATCAAGCCTTGCCATAACCTTAAACCTCGATAATAACCCTGCCATATATTTTTTTGGAGGTGATTTTTGCGTTTGAAGTACGCCATCAATACGGTAGCGGAGCACCAGCGTTTGTTGGAAAGGATTCAAGTGGACATCTGAGGCCTTCATTTTTACTGCTTCAGAAATTATGGCATTTGCCATTTTTATTACTGGAGTATCATTTTCAGTCGCAGAAGATGACTCATCAAATTCAAGATCAATATTTTCCTCCTGCACGCCTTTTTCATCTTTAATCATTTCTTTCAAGCTGTCATCTATTTCCAAATTTTGAGCGACTCCATAATACCGGGCAAGCGCTTTTCGCATAGAAGTCTCGGAAGTGATTACAATCTTTATACTCACACCGTGAAGCAAAAGCCTATCTTTAATTTTTGTAGACAAATGTACATCTGGATCCGTTGTGGCAAAAACCCTTTTTCCCTCACTACTGCTTACTGGCAAGATGTTAAACTCTTCCGCCATTTCTTTTGATAGCGTTTTTATAGTCTCTTCTGGAATATTTTCCTCAGTTAGATCCAAATATTCCAAACCAAACTGCAGCGCAAGAAAATAGTATAACGCCTCCTCAGTAATAAAACCCAATTTTACAAGAATGCGTCCTATGGGCTCGCCTGTTTTTTTTTGTTCATCTATGGCCTGTTTTATATGCTCTTCAGTTACTAGATTTTCCTCTAAGAGCAGTTCTCCCAGCCTTTTTGCCATTTTCACTCCATAGGTTTTTTAATTTTACTTTGAATACTCTTTATCTTCTCCACCGATTTTTCTATGTATAAAAGCTTTTTTTGCGACTATATAAATATAGGACTTGTCTTCTTTTCTAAACCCCTTTGCATCAAAGCTCACTTTGCCGAGAATGCCTTCAAATACAGTCTCTTTGAGATACTGAGTCAGGCCTACAGTGGAGCTTCCTGTTTTTGTAAGACTGACATAAGCCACTATCATATTTGCCATATCGTAATCATAAGGCATATGCAAATCCGGTGCGCCGAACTTTTTTCTGAACTTGCCAATAAAAGGCCTAAACTTTTTCATTCGTTCAAAAGGAGGCGATACAGAAGTAGTCACGCTTCCTTCGGCGGCCCGTCCACCTTTTCCTATAAAATATGGTCTGTTGATTTCATCTGTGGAAGCAAAGAGTGCGCCAAGTTTCATGGCATAAGCCTGTTTTGCCAAAGCCGTCGCCTGCACAAAATCTCCAGCATAAAAAATAACTCCTATTTTCATATCCCTTAGACGCAAAAGTATTGGTTCAAAATCAGTCTGATCTTTTCCAACTCCTTTATAATACAACATTTGCCGCTTATTTTGCTTTACCATATTTCCGAAAGCCACAGCCATTTTCAAGTATTCCGGCGCCCCTTCCTGATATATCACGGCAAAAGTTCTGCGTTCAAGTGTGAACATAATAAAGCGCGCAAGCGTCTCTGACTGCGAAATTTCTCCTGGACACATACGAAAAATAGTATATTCCTCATTTTGCTCCGGCACAAGCTCCCCAGAAGCAATAGATATGAAAGGAGTTTCTTTTAAAGCGCCCATAAGCGGTTTATGCGATTCATTCAGATTGCCAGCGACAGCCA
>CAILUR010000040.1 GCA_903837445.1 uncultured bacterium
CCATATTTCTTGTTTTAATTTGAAATTTAAAAGTAATTCAGCGCAAATTTTTCACAGGTATTTCAATAATTCGTATCATTGCAACGAAAACTGATAAAATAAAAAATGCTGTGTCCAGAAGACCAAAAACAACGCCAATAATAAGCATCGCCCTAACAACCAACCTGCTCTTCTCCCACATGTATTGGAGACCTATAATGGCCAGAACCAAAAGAAAAGGGTAAATAAAATAAATATGCCGCCAGCCATTATAAATCTTCCCTGCGGCCACGACCAAAGGGAGAAAAAAACAGCTCAAAAACAAAATACTGTTCCTTTTCGCAACATACGATACCGTGCTACTCCCGAAAAACGACATCACCGTAGCAGTCATTCCTCCTAAAAAAAGAAACTCATACATTATAGGTGTTGAGACTGGGATCCATACGAGCGCGTAATGCCATGGCATCTTCCCGAACGTAAAATGAGTTCCTAAATAATGAACGCCAGGCCCTTTATTAAAATTTACCGCGCTGCTAACCAAAACACTAAGTCGGCCAAAAGGATCCGTCCAAAGAAATGGATTAAAAAGAACGGCCAGGATTCCGAATAGAAGCAGCCATCCAACAAACGCCCTAAGACCTGCCATTTTGTCGCTAACGGATGGCATACGCGTCACTTCCAGGCCAAAAAAAATGATCGAGAGAAACGACAGGAAAAGACCCATCAAACGAATATTCATTAGGATCGCGCAGACCAAAGCATGGGCTGCCGCCGTCAGGAAAGTCTTTTTATCCAGAAAATTCAGGAGAGTAAATATCCCTATGATGAAGAACACCAAAAAGGGAATGTCCACACTATTATAAAAAGCATCCGCGAATATCCGCTGGCTCAGAACCAAAAATATACAGCCCAGCAGTGCCAGCCACGAACTTTGAAAATGTTTCCGGCAAAGCAAATAGAAGAATCCAACGCCGATATAAAACAATAAAAAGACGCATAAGTGCCGCATCAAAATGACGTCCCTGGAATCTTTCAGCTTAAACAGATCCGCCACCGCGCTCAAAAAAACTTCGAAAGCCGGGCCGTGGGTTAGATCATGGCGTTTATATTTGGGGAGAGGCGTATCCAGAGAGCCTGTGCGCAGAACTGTGGCAGAATAATCTGCCCATCGGCGCCCAAACTTTTGATTGTTGTATTCGTCCCAGTGGACGCCGTAGTCCTGAAAAGCCGCCAACCCGATTCCTAGAAAAATCAAAAAAAACACTCCCGTAGCAACCCAGGGACGAATCCGCAACTGTGTTTTTAAGAAATCTTTCAAACCATCACCTCATTTTCAGAATATCTCATTAGAACCGTTACAGCTGCTTAGCGCCAGCACGATGAACATTTATGTATGGAGTATGGAGAAAAGATTTAAATACCGCGACGTCTTACTCCTTACTTTCCAAGATATTGCTTCAAATACCGCCCCGTGTACGACCTCTCACAAGCCATCAACCCCGGGATATCACCCTGATACACCACTTCCCCGCCTTTGTCGAG
>CAILUR010000041.1 GCA_903837445.1 uncultured bacterium
TGCTGTGGTGGTGGGGGGCGGCGTTGGAGTGCCTGCTATTTTCCCAATGGCACGGGCGCTCAGGGAAGCTGGAAATAAAGTCACTTCAATTACCGGGTTCAGGACAAAAGATTTGATAATTTTAGAAAATGAAATGCTTTCGGTTTCAGATACCGTGGTCATAGGCACTAATGATGGGTCTTATGGTAAAAAAGGGTTTGTGACTGATTTGTTAAAAGAAATAATTGCTTCTGGAGAAAAGATAAATTATGTTGTGGCAGTAGGCCCAGTAGTAATGATGAAAGCAGTAGCCGACACCACAAAACCCTATGGTATAAAAACTATAGTCAGTTTAAATGCCTTGATGCTTGACGGGACGGGAATGTGTGGGGGATGTCGAGTGACTGTCGGAGGGAAAAATAAATTTTCTTGCGTAGATGGCCCGGACTTTGACGGACACTTGGTGGACTTTGTAGAACTTACCAGCAGGTTATCTACTTTTAAAGCAGAAGAAAAAATTGCAATGGACAACTGCAAAATCAAATTGGGTGGTAACTGATATGGCGATTAAAGCGCGGTTAAAAGTAAGGACTCAGGAAGCGGCAGACAGAGTAAAAAACTTTACCGAAGTGCCTTATGGCTATAATGAAGCAGAAGCAGTAGAAGAAGCCTCACGCTGTATTCAGTGCAAAAATCCTACCTGTATTCTCGGCTGTCCGGTCAACATTAATATAAAAGAATTTATCAGACAAATAGCCGCCAAAGATTTTTCAGGGGCCATTAAGACCATAAAACAAAGTAACAGTCTTCCGGCAGTATGCGGCAGAGTGTGCCCGCAGGAGACCCAATGTGAAGAAAAATGCGTTATGCTTAAAACAAAACAACCTATAAATATCGGCGCCCTCGAGCGCTTTGCAGCGGACTGGGAAGCTGCAAATTTAAAACCCGAAACAGTAAAAATAGAAAAGAAGTTGGGCAAAGATGGAAAACAGATAGCGGTGGCAATAGCTGGGTCAGGACCAGCAGGGCTCACGGTTGCCGGAGAACTGGCAAAGCTTGGATATAAAGCTGTGGTGTTTGAAGCCCTTCACACGGCAGGCGGAGTGCTCGTATATGGAATTCCTGAATTTAGATTACCAAAAGCGATAGTACAAAGAGAAATTGATTATTTACAACAGCTGGGAGTACAGATAGATACCAATGTGCTGATAGGAAAGTCGTATACCATAAAAGACCTTTTTGAAATGGGTTATAAAGCGGTCTTTATTGGCGTGGGCGCTGGCACCCCTTCTTTTATGCGCGTGCCAGGAGAAAATTTAAAAGGCGTATATTCGGCAAACGAATATCTCACCAGAATAAATCTTTTAAAAGCATACAAGTTTCCTGAATTTGACACCCCTGTGATGATAGGGAAAAAAGTCGCAGTCGTGGGTGCGGGAAATGTGGCTATGGATGCGGCGAGAGTTTCCAAACGCTTGAGTGCAGTGGATGAAGTACATATTATTTATAGAAGGTCAGACGCAGAAATGCCGGCAAGACACGAAGAGATAGAACACGCAAAAGAGGAAGGCATTATTTTTAACTTGCTTACAAATCCTGTAGAAATTATTGGAAATGAAAATGGGCTTGTCACACAAATAAAATGTGTAAAAATGGAACTTGGAGAGCCTGATGAATCGGGCAGAAGAAGTCCAAAAGTTATTTTGGGCTCAGAGTTTTTGATAAATGTAGATACGGTTATCACCGCTCTCGGCACAAAAGCAAATGAACTGCTTACTACAAATGTTGAGGGGCTAAAACTTAATAAGTGGGGCTATATCGAAGCAGACCCTGAAACAGGCGCGACCTCATTGCCTGGCATATACGCAGGCGGAGATATTTCCACTGGCGCCGCAACAGTCATAGCGGCTATGGGGGCAGGGAAAAAGGCAGCCAAAGCTATGGATGAATATTTGAGTAAATAAGCAATCAAACCAAAATCTTAATAATGCCTTATTTTAAAGGCAAAATTCTGTTTTGAAGACACCTGTTTTAAAAACTTGACAAAGACATTCAATTTTTGTATAATGTTATTACCAACTAGTGATTTATTTCACAAACTATTCTACTGAAAGTAATTTATTATATTTGGAGGAAACGCTATATGCAGACGCAGCAAGATGTAAAACTCGATCAGAGTTTGCTTGATTTTATTCAACTGTGGAAGGATAAGAAAGGGAAAGAAATAATGATTTTGCACAAAGTACAGGAAGTTTATGGCTATGTCCCCAGAGCTGTGGCTATGGAGGTCTCACGCTTGATTGATATGCCACTGGCTAAAATTTATGGCATCATTACTTTTTATCATCTTTTTAAATTGACAAAACCAGGCAGACATAGGATATCGGTATGCTTGGGGACGGCGTGTTATCTTAAAGGTGGAAACGATATTATAGGAGAACTTGAAAATATCCTCGGTATAGGAGTTAATGCAGTAACTGATGACGGAAGTTTTTCTGTAGAAATTGTGCGTTGTGTGGGCTGTTGCGGGTTGGCGCCTGTTTTATTAGTGGATGGTAAGGCATTTGGCAATCTGAAAAAAGAAGACCTGCCAAAGATACTCAGCGAATATAGTCAGACGACTCAATAAGGAGCATACCAAAATGGAAAAAATGAAAAAAGGTGATCTGGAAAAATTCAGAAAAAATTATAAACCTGACCATAAAGGCGAAATAGTGATAAGTATGGGGACTTGTGGTATAGCCGCGGGTGGTGAGACTGTGTACAAATTATTTGAACAGGACTTAAAAGAAAAAGGTCTCGTAAATATTAAATTAAAAAAGACCGGTTGTCTCGGAATGTGTTTCTGTGAACCAAATCTTGTAGTCAGAATGGAAGGAATGCCAGAAATATTATACGGAAATGTAAATGAAAAAATAGCCCAAGAAATATTAGATGAACATCTTACCAAGAAAAATATAGTAAACAATCATGTGATATTCATGCCCACTGCGGATATTGGCAAGAATATTTTCAAAGTATAGAGGAGCGAGATCATGAGCAAAAAGTTCGTTTTCGTATGGGAACCGGATACTATGAAGGTAAAAACGGTGCATTCGTATTTTCAGAAAAAAATAAATGAGAAAAATGTCGGCGATAAAATGGAAGCCATAAAAAGTTCTTATGTGGGCTTAACGGCTGATGGTCCAATAATTAGAATTCTTCCAGACGATGTTATTTACAAAGGGTTTGAGCAGGAAGATTTAGGAGAAATTTTTGAAGCCCTGCTTTCTGGCAAAAAAGTGGAAAGGTTTTTGTGTGAGTTTGATAATAAACTTATTCCAGTCGCCGAGAAAGACAGGCATAGCAAACAATTTAAAATAGTATTACGCAACATTGGATATATGGATCCGGAGAGCATAGAGGAATATATCTCTCGTGGTGGATACAAGGCGCTTGAAAAAGCTTTATTTTCTATGACCCCTGATGCTGTTATAAAAGATGTCAAAGATTCAGGGCTCAGAGGCCGCGGAGGCGCAGGCTTTTCTACAGGACTTAAATGGGAACTGACTCGCAAAGAGCCAGGAACGGAAAAATATGTAATCTGTAATGCAGACGAAGGCGATCCGGGCGCGTATATGGACAGAAGCGTGCTAGAAGGCGATCCTCACTCAGTCATAGAAGGAATGCTTATTGGTGGGTATGCTGTGGGCTGTCAACAGGGTTACATATATATAAGAGCGGAATATCCACTGGCTATTGAAAGGTTGGAAAAAGCTTTGACGGCAGGAAGAGAAGCCGGACTACTTGGGAAAAATATTCTCGGTTCTGATTTTAGTTTTGATATTGAATTGAGATGGGGCGCTGGCGCTTTCGTCTGCGGGGAAGAAACCGCACTTATGGCATCCATAGAAGGCAGAAGAGGAAATCCAAATCCCCGACCACCGTTTCCATCGCAGTCGGGGTTATGGAAAAAACCTACTTTTATAAACAATGTAGAGACCTGGGCAAATATTCCAGTTATCGTTGAAAAAGGTGCGGCGTGGTTTGCTTCGATAGGGACTGCTAAGTCAAAAGGCACAAAAGTATTTGCCGTTACCGGAAAAGTAAAAAATCCTGGACTTGTAGAAGTGCCTATGGGCACGACCATACGAGAAGTAGTTTATGAAATAAGTGGTGGTATGTTCGCCAATAAAAAGTTTAAGGCTGTGCAGACAGGCGGTCCATCAGGTGGCGTTATTCCTGAAAAGTTTTTAGATATGCCTGTGGATTACGAATCCCTGCAGGCAATCGGTTCTATAATGGGTTCAGGCGGACTTATCGTAATGGATGAA
>CAILUR010000042.1 GCA_903837445.1 uncultured bacterium
ACCCAGGCAAAGAAAGCTATAAGCGATAAGTTATGAAAAATAGCCGGATCAGATATGTTTCTGCTCCCGCCTATTACAACTTCCTTCATTCTCTTTAATAAAGACTTTTTTTCTTCCATTTGTTTAAAACCCTGAAAACCACTTCTTAGCCGCACCCGAAAAATATAGGTCGGCTATAGGCAGTTTTCCAATAGGAAAAAATCTAACAAAAATAACCCTAAAAGTCAATACCACCAGCACTCCCCCTCAAGAAAAGGGCTTGTTTTCAGTCATTTATTTCCGTTTCTTCCTCTATTTCCTTTGTAATATTAAACTTTTTCTTGAAATGTTTGAGGATAGCTGGAATAAAAAAAGAAAATATGAATAAGGCCAAAGGCCCTAAAATATCTGGCCGTAACACATCCAGCCAAGTTTTATAGGTAAGCATAAGGTTTTTGACCGCGCTCATAAGAAAAGTAATCACCGCGAGTCCTGGAATTACCCCTATAAGCGTCGCCCAAAAGAAATCTTTAAACTTTATTTTTGACAGGCCTATAGCAAAATTCAAATAAGTGTATGGGACAAACATTAGGCGTAGATAAATTATTATTGAAAAACCGTGTTCCGCGGCGCCATCATCCAGTTTTTTAAAATGCCCGCTCTGCAAAACTTTTGAAGCTATCTCTCTTAACATATATCTGGCCATAAAAAACGAAATGGTGCCACCTATCATAGCGCCTGTGACATTTAAAAATAAACCAAACCACGGCCCAAAGACAATCCCACCTATACTTGTAAAAACGCTGGCAGGCACAAAAAATATAAGACTCACAGCGTAAATCAGTACAAACATAAAAGGCGCCCATATCCCCAGCGTCTGCATATAGCCAGAAAACTTTTCCATAAATATCTTTCTGCCTCCCCCTGTAAAAATATACTCTGACAAAGGAGAGACCTTCAAAACATAAAAGACCGCCGCTATAAATAAAACAAGCAGCAGATATTTAAATATTTTATTCATTTTAGTCCATCAATGAAAAATCACTTTTCCCAGCACCACAATCAGGACATACCCAGCTATCTGGAATAAGTTCAAAAGCAGTTCCCGGCGCTACGCCTGTGTCTGGATCTCCCTTTGCTGGATCGTAAATGTAACCGCAGACATTGCATTGATACTTTTTCATGTGAGCACTCCTCTTAATTTTTTATTTTAACTCCATATTTAGAATAATTTGTAATCCCTTTTTTGTCAATGTAAAACGAGTTTTTTCAGCGCTTTTTTTCCGTCATTACAAACA
The DNA here is from genome assembly GCA_903837445.1 of uncultured bacterium. Lineage (GTDB taxonomy): Bacteria > Oederibacteriota > PGYV01 > PGYV01 > CAILUR01 > CAILUR01. The sequence goes on from CAILUR010000042.1 coordinate 1,278, forward strand.
CCGACTTTGCCATTTCAGCATCTACTGCCACTTGAGTATTACCTATCTGAAATACGCAGGAAGGGGCATTCACAATAACACTTATTTTCATTCCCGGCATAACTCCCATTATCATAAGCTTTTGTAATTTTCTTTTATCCGCCGTTTTCATATATGCCACTCTACCTTTTTGCCCGGCTTTCATTTCGGAAAGTCTTTTCAAAACAATTTCTTTTTGCAGGCCTGTCTTCAGACAGCATTTCCCCTGTGGTATGGGATTTCCGTGAGGACAAGTTTTTGGATGCCCCAGCATGCCACATATCCTCTCCTCCAGTTGTGGAGTCAATAAATGTTCAAACTCACAGGCACTCATATTCCCTGTCTCTTTATCCAATTTTAAAACATTCATCATAAAACACTCGGCAAGCCTATGATGGCGGACAGCACTCCGCGCGTCTTCCTTTCCTTTTTCCAAAAGTATTATTTTTTCTTTATTTTGAGAAATGTAGCCAGCCAGCTTGAGTTCTTTAAGTGCTTCTGCCCTGCCCTCTTCATTAAAAAGGCGACAATGGGTTTCCGGATTTCCTTTTTCTTCCTGTGAGACCCACAGGGTTTCAAGTATTTCTTCCGCCTCATGAGAAAACTTCATTTTTATACCTCGCGTTTATTTTTTATTTTATTTTCTTTCTTTGTCAGCCACTGCGGTGTTTTGGGGCTTTCATAACCGCAGTTCGGACATTTTACTAATCCACACTTTTCTCCGAGTGGGCAGCCCTCACACGCAGTCTTTGCTTTTGCCTCGTTGAACTCATACCCGCATAAAACACATTTCATATAGTAACCTTTAACAGGGTCAACACTGTATTGACCAGCCACCCCATAAAAAATGCGAAAGGAAAAATAAACGCCGCCATAAGTAATGCCGCTTTTATGCCCCTCTCTTTAATTGTCACCGCAAACTGCGCTATACACGGCACAAAAATAGCTATGGTGACTGCCGCTACCACAAGTGGCACTCCTGAGATTAAACCGTGCAGTTTTAAATCATACAAACCGGCAGCGCCATAATCTCTCCGAAAAAATCCAAAAAGAAATGCTACTGCCGCTTCTTTTGGAAGTCCTATCCACTGCATAGGATACTCCAGCATTTTTACCAACACTGCAAAAATCCCAGTGAGATTGCCCACCCATATAATCACACTCGCCGCTATAAATAACGGAAATACTTCCTTAAAATACCATTCCACGCGCGTATATGTTTTTACAAAAACATTTTTTAATTTTGGTAGGCGCAGTGGTGGCACTTCCATATAAAAGATAGGTTTTTCTCCTGGCAAGAGTTGGGCGGTAAGCCACCCTACTACCACAAATACGCTTATCATAACTATCAGCCAAATCGCCAGCGCTTTTACCCCGCTTAACAAAGCGAAAATTATTCCCAACTGGGCAGAGCACGGAATCGCCAAGGCCAAGAGAAATGAAGCAATCACGCGCTCTCTTTTTGTTTCCAAAGTTCTTGTCACAATCGTCGCCATAGTATTGCAACCGAACCCTAAGACAATGGGAATTACCGCCCTGCCATTAAGTCCGAATTTTTTAAACACCCTATCTATGAGCATAGCCAAGCGTGGCAGATAGCCCGTGTCTTCTATTATGGAAAAAGCTATAAAAAATGTAGTGACTATGGGCAGAATCAAGGCCACCGCATATCTCACTCCAAGAGTAATAATCCCATACTTGTTTACAAAAAGGTCCTGCAGCACAGGCCAAGTAATAAAATGTTTTACAAAAGTTTCCACTGGGGGATTGATATATTTCCCAAAAATTACCTCTTCAAAATATTTTACCAACACCTGTGCGCCGAGAACGCCTACAAATTCATACAAGAGGAATATACATAAAATAAATATCGGCACTCCTGTCCACGGATTCATTGTGAACCTGCTCAGCACTTCATTAAAAGCCAACCTGCCTGCTTTTGTCACCGTAACACCGTCTTCATAAATAGCAGAGGCCTTACTCTGTCTCTCCGCTGTTATCAGATAGTTCATAGGGGCGCGATATTTATCCGTGAGCGCCGTGGTCTCTTTTTTTATTGCCTCACAGTTATTTTTTTCATCCGCGCATACCACTTTTATTATTTCAGCGTCTTCCACCATTAACAAGAGGCTGACAGTTTTTTTAGAAAGTTCATACTCCCTGCCCAACAGGTCTGACACTTTGCGAGTTTTTTCTTCAATTGCCTGACTATAACTAAAGTCCAAGGGCGTTTGTTTAAAGTCAGCACGCAGGACAGCGGCGCTTTTCAAGGCCTCAAGATTTTTTCCGTCAGTTGCCACAGTCAGGATTACAGGGATGCCCAAATTGGTCTGTAGTTTTTCAGCGTTTATAGTTATTCCGAGTTTTTCCGCCTCATCAATCATATTAACAGCCAGCACCATAGGTAAACCCGCTTCTATGAGTTGCAAGGTAAAGACCAGCATTCTCTCAAGATTTTTCGCGTCTACCACCTGTATTACGGCAACAGCTTTTTCTTCAAAAAGAATATTGCGGGCCACCAGTTCTTCTTCAGTGACAGGCATAAGCGAATACATTCCGGGAGTGTCTGCCACTTCAAATTCGCTACCTTCGTATTTCATAATCCCACGAAACACTTCCACGCTCGTGCCCGGATAATTAGACACAGCTGAATAACTTCCTGTCAAGTGGTTGAAGATAAGGCTCTTCCCCACATTAGGACTGCCTACAATTATTATTTTATTTTTTTCAGTCATTTTTTTCCTCTTTCACCTAAACTAGTTTTCATTCTTCCACATGTTTTATTCCTTCATACAACAAATGTCTTATGTGCTCATCATCCAGTGAATAATATACTCCCCGTCCTTGCCTTTTATACTTTACGAGTTTTAAATGCCTTAAGACTCCGAGCTGATGAGAAATCGCAGACTGGCTCATATTTAAAAGTAGCGCCAAATCATACACACACAAAGCCAAATCACACAGCGCCAATAAAATACGGGTTCTGGTAGGGTCTCCCAGCGCCTTAAAGGTCTCGCTAAGTTGCGCTATCACAGGCTCCGGTTTCATGCGTTTTTTTAAAGTCTCCACCGCTTTTACATTTACAGGACCTCTTTGTTTTGCTTTTTTGGGCATTTTATTTCTCCTTATATATGAATATATGTTCATATATATTATATACTTTGCATTTACTTTTTGTCAAGCCGTTTTTTCAAACTCCTTGAAAATTATTATATTTAAAGTATACTTATTAAAACTAGCTTTTTAGGAGGGGTCTATGAAAAAAATATTTATATCGGGTTTAACCATTTTGGTCTTTGCTATTTTCGTTCGCGCAGAGGACACTTTGGGTCAAAAAATTGACAAGGCAGGAGAAAAAGTAAAAAACACCGCTGAGACAGTGGTTAAAAAAGCGACAGAAATAAAAAAAGATGCAGAAAAGTTTAGTAGTAGTGTGGCTAAAAAGTCCGAAGAAGTAAGCAAGGGCGCAGCAGTGTTTGCAAAAGAAGCCGAAGACACAGCCCAAAAAGTGGCTGTAGCCATAAGCAAAACAGCACAGGCCAATAAAGGGCTTGGAGAAAAAATTACAGAAGGTTTTAAAAGTTTTAGCGCTAAGGTTATGGATTTTTTCAATAAAAAATAGTATTTAGCCGCTTACATATATATATGTCTGTCAATAAACCACTTTATTTCCTCTTTTGCTTTTGTCCGTGAAGCAGGATAGGCCTTGTCCCCTTTGAGCACTCTATCTATCACTTCGCCTTTTACAGGAGCACCGATAAGCATTAGCACAGTCCTCGCACTGTTAATAAGTGGAAAAGTCATAGTGATTCGGTCTTTGGTCAATGCCCAATCCGGCGCTTTTATTGATATTATCCAGTGGGTTTTTTCATTAAGCGCTTTTGCGTCTCCTGGAAATAAAGACGAAGTATGTCCGTCCGGTCCCACGCCAGCTATCACAATATCAAAAGAGCCAAAACCTTTTTTTAACCCGCGTTCACGAAAAAACTTTTTTAAAAACATTTCGTAGGCGGCCGCTGCTTTTGCCACTGGCTTTATCTCAAAGCGCATACGGCATATATTTTCTTTAGGTATAGGTGTCTTCTTAAGTAAAAGCGTCCAAGAGGTCTTAAAATTACTTGCCATATCGTGTATACTCACATACCTGTCATCCTGATAAAAAATATAAGTAGCATGCCAAGGCATTCTTTTTGAATATTTTGGGGTGGCAAGCAATTCATACGCAGGTTTCGGCGCCCCACCACCGGATAAAACTAAACTAAAATATCCGCGTTTTTTAACCGCTGCCTTTGCCGTCTTCACAATAAACTCACAGGTCTCTATTGCCATTTCATTTAAATCTTTAAATTTTTTAAGCGTCGTTTTCACTTCTTTCTCCCTTTTTAAATTACAACCAGTGCCTGCCATCTTTTTCAATAATTTCATTTGCTGCTTTAGTACCAGAAGTTCCCGCAGCGTAATAATTCATTAGACCATCTTTATCATTCACTGGACAGGAATCCCATTTCCGTAAAACCGGTGTCAAGATTTTCCAAGCCGCTTCCACTCCGTCTTTTCTCCAGAAAAGGGTCTGATCTCCAAACATACATTCCAAAATTACAGAGGCATAATCATTTGAAGGGTCTGTTTTAAATATTTCCCTGTAATTCACATCCATTTCAAGGGTGCTTAAACATTTTTTTGACCCAGGGACTTTAGCTTCTAAACGCAGGGATATACCTTGTTCTGGAGTAATAATAAAGGTAAGTATATTTGGCATTTTAACGGAGTTTTCAAAATGACAGAACACACATTTTGGCACTCCTTTAAAGACCACTGAAATTTTGGTTTCCTTTTTATCCAACCTTTTTCCAGCTTTCAAATAAAAAGGTACGCCTCTCCATCTTTTATTATTCACAAAAAGTTTGGCGGCAAAAAAGGTCTCCACACATGATTTTTTTTCGACCCCAGTTTCCTGTCTATACCCTTTCATTGAGAGCCCTTGAAGACTTCCTTCAAGATACTGACCTCTTATTATGTCAGCGTTGTTTGGGTTTGCTTTAAATGGTTTTATCGCTTTGAAAACTTTTACTTTTTCATTTTGCACCAATTCGGCATCAAATGTTTTAGGCGGTTCCATTGCCACCAGTGCCAACAGCTGAAGCATATGATTCTGCAGGACATCTCTGATAAGCCCAGCTTTTTCAAAATACCCTGTTCGCTGTTCTATACCTATATCCTCGGACATAGTTATCTGCACATGATCTATAGAGTCGCGGTTCCAGGCCTGTTCAAAAATAGAGTTGGCGAACCTGAAGACAAGAATATTTTGCACGGTATCTTTGCCAAGATAATGGTCAATGCGGTAAAGTTGTTCCTCCGTTACATATTTTAACAATTCAGCATTGAGTGCTACAGCACTTTCATAGTCGTGTCCAAAAGGTTTTTCCACCATAAGTCTTTGAAAAGGAAGCGTTCTTTTATCTTTTTTTAGCATTCCATTTTTTGACAGGCAGGCAGTTATCGGTGCGTACAGTTCTGGGGGCACTGCCAGATTAAAAATTATATTGCCAGCAGTCGCATATTTTTTTTCCAGTTCCTTAAGTTTACTTGCCAGTTTCAAATAAGAAGCCGCTTCAGTATATCCCCCGCTGATATAATAACATCTTGAAAGAAATTGTTCATCCGAAGTCCCAGTCGCAGTTTTTATTTCCTGTCTGAAAGTTGCATACTCCATAGGAGTGCGCGCATACCCTATCACAAAAAAGTTCTCTGGCAAATTTCTTTTTTTGAAAATGTTATATAGGGAAGGAAAAAGTTTCTTTTTTGCAAGGTCCCCTGAGGCACCAAAAATAACCATTCCACAGGGGCCAGCTTTAATCAGTTCGCAATTTGCACCTGTGGGGAAATCAGTTTTTATTTCCAAGTTCAGCCCCTCGCTTTCGCATTCTTCGCCGCTTTGGCGTGCGAGAGTATTCCAGCGCCTGCTGAAGATTTTTTTATTTTCGAACCGGTTTTGACTAAGGCATGCCCACCAAATTCATTACGCAAAGCCGCCACCACTTTATTTGAAAAAGCATCTTTCTGCCTTGAATTAAATCTTTTATATAGTGCCGCGGTTATCACATCCGCTGCCACCCCGCTATCTATGGCCTGTTTGGCTGTCCACCGGGCTTCTCCAGAATCTTCCACATACCCGCTGATTTTTTTCATATCGCTATCTTTTTTAAAAGCGTCTTCCAATAATTCCAAAAGCCAAGACCTTACCACACTGCCGTTATTCCACATTGCCGCCACTTTGCCAAGCTTCATATGCCTGCCATATGGTGAGGCCTTGAGAATCTCAAACCCTTCGCCATACGCTTCCATAAGCGCGTATTCTATTCCGTTATGCACCATTTTTACAAAATGTCCTGCCCCAGTTGGTCCGCAGTACATATATCCATTTTTGGGGGCGAGGGTTTTTATCAGCGGTGCTATCAGGTCAAATGTTTTTTTATCTCCACCTACCATAGTAGAATACCCTTTTTTAAGTCCCCAGATACCACCTGAGACACCCACATCCATATACTTTATCCCTTTTGCTTTAAATATCGTTTCACGCTTTATATCATCTTTGTAATAACTATTTCCCCCTTCTATGAGTATATCTCCGCGTTTTAAAAGTTTTAAAAACTTATCCGCATATTCTTGCGTGACTTTTCCAGCAGGAAGCATAAGCCATACCACCCGAGGCCTTTTGAGTTTTTTTATAATCTCTTCCAAGGCATATGCGGGGATAGCGCCCTCTTTCGCCAACTGTTTTGTCTTTTCTTTTGTCCTGTTATAAGCCACAACTTCGTGGCCTCCAGCTAAAAACCGTCTGCCCATATTTATCCCCATACGGCCCAGACCTATTATCGCTATCTGCATTTTATGCTCCTGTTAATAATTTATAACTAAATCTTTTCTCGTTTATAGCTCAATAATAAGCTCAGTTCTCTCTTTATGTTTTGTAGTAAAATCATCCGAGTCACTGCAAGCAAGAATTATATATACTTTTTCATTTGGTTTCAACACAGTATCATATTTATCCAAAGAGTTAAGTGGTATAGTAAAACTTATCTCAGTAGTGGTGTCGTTTTGTTTTCCGGAATATTTAACTATGTTATTTTTCCCTCCGAGTTCTATATCTGGTGTATGCCGTGTTGGCCCTACCCCGAACTCATCACTCACAAAGACCTTTCCTTTATTATCCACATAGCCCATTATAAAATTTGCGTCCTTCATCATAAAAGAAGGTTTAAACCCTATTGCCACCCACCCCTTACAAGGTGCGGATATAATAAAATTAACTTTTTCTCCAGTTACCACCCATTTAACTTTAAACCCTTTCTTTATTGCGCTCTTGTATACAAGCTCAGAGGAACTTTTCCCCGCCTTTGAAGTTTTATTGCTCGCCCCCATAATTGCAAACAACAATACCACCACCATTAAAACATAAGCTATTTTTTTCATATGCCCCCTTTTAAATTTTATTCAACTGCGGTGAAAACGCGTCAATTGAATAGATTTTTTCCAATGGCAAACGCTCGGGTCTGATATCTTCACCGGCTTTTTGCTTGTCACTCAACACAGGATTCATAACAGCTGCTTTTTTTCCCACATTGATAAGCGTTATCAAATCGTATTCCTGCGGGATCCCAAGAAGTTCTTTCGCTTTTTGCGGGTCATAGCCAGCTATGGGATGCGCTACAAGCCCAAGTTCCGTGGCGCGCAGAATTAAAGTAGCGACAGCTATTCCAGTGTCAAACTTATAGTAATCTCTTCCATCTGTTGCCACATAGTCCATTTCTTTTTTGCTAAAAACCGCTATTATCATTGAAGCAGTACTCGCCCATACATTGCCTTTACTTATGGTTGTAAACACCCTTTCAAGCGCATCTTTTCCTTTTACAAAAACAAATCTCCAGGGCTGACTGTTAAAACAAGAAGCTGAAAGATTTGCGCATCCTGCCAAATCTTTTACCATATCATCCGTAATTTCTACAGGTTCAAAAGACCGGTATGCCCTGCGTTTTTCAATTGCTGTTTTTACATCCATTATTTTTATCCTTTTGCTAAGAACTTCAAAACTTCCGCTATCTCCGGTAGCTGTGGAATTGGATATATCTTTATAAACTCTACTTTCCTATTTTCGCCGATAATTATGTTTACTCTGCCAGAGAAACCAAATTTCTCTAAAAATATTCCCAAGTCCGCCGCCACTCCTCCGTGCGGCCAAAAATCTGCGAGCAGATCAAGGTGTTTTAGTTTTAACTCCTTTGCCCAGGCTGCTTTTGAAGGTTGGGAATCTATATTAATTCCAAAGGGCACGGTATTTAGAGCTATGAACTTATCATAATTTCTATCCACTGACTGCATTTGTTTGGCGCAGACACCTGTCCAGGCGAGTGGGTGAAAAGACAACAATATTTTTTTCCCTTTTAAGTCAGCGGTGTTGATTTTCTTTCCTGAACTACTTTCTAAAATAAAATCTTTTACTTTGTCTCCGACTTTTACAGGTTTTGTCCCCATATTTTTTCTCCTTAGATTTTTTATTTCTTTGCCCTTATAAGTTCCTCTATTTTTCCAAAATCATTTTCTCTTTTATAAAGTGGGATTTTATTTTCCTTATATGCCCTTAAATTATCCTCAAACACCAGTCTGTTTTTATTTACATATATCACTCCCAAAGGCATATGGTCTGTTTCAAGCGCTTTTTTAAAGGCCTCTGCCCTATCAGTGGGGTCATAACCAGCCTCCAAATAATAGGTATGTTCTTTAAACCATTTAAAGGTATTTATTTTATTAAAGGAAACACACGCCTGAAACAAATCTACCAAAGCGAACCCTTTATGATTTATCGCCTGTTTAATTATTTCTTTTGTTTTATCTGGGTCTGAAAAACTCGCGCGTGCCACAAAAGAGGCATCCATAGCAATAGCCAGCGCCACTGGGTTTAGCGGTTCTTCAAACACACCATCTACTTGTATGGGAGTGACCATTCCGATTCCTGTCGTGGGAGATGCCTGCCCTTTAGTCAAGCCATACACCATATTATCGTGAACAATTACTGTTATATCAGGATTTCGTCTTATGGTATGGATAAAATGATTGCCGCCCTCACCGTACATATCTCCGTCTCCACTTTCCACAATTACTTTCAGATTTGGGTTTGAGGCTTTTATTCCTGTCGCTGGGGGAAGTGAACGCCCGTGCAGGCCATTAAAATAATTTGCCTCATAATACTGTGGGGCTTTAGCTGCCTGCCCTATCCCAGAAACAAATACTGTCTCTTTTTGTGTTAAACCAAGTTCTGCGATAGCTTCAAGCATTATTTTGCGTATAGGAAAATTACCACAGCCCGGACACCAGGCATTGTCATCCACGAAGCGATCAAATATATTGTCCATACAGCCTCCATAAAAATCAATTTACAAAAAAATAGTAAAAACTAACCCCTATAACTTTTCTATTTCCTCCAGCACTTCTTCCACGCTGAAAGGCATACCGTTATATTTTAAAATTTTATTTGGAATATCAATTCCAATTTCTGATTTTATTAGTCTGCCGAAATTCGCCCCAGCATTATTTTCTATAAGCACAACTTTTTTTGCTTTTTTAAGATATTGTTCCGTAGAAGCGTGCAAAGGATATACCTGAGTATAATGCAATACTCCTATATCTTTTTTGCCACTTAATTCCAAAGCTTCCACTATAGTATTTAGCGTGGAGCCCCAGCATACTATCAAGGTGGAATAAGCCTTTGCCCCAAGCAAGTCCGGCGCTATCACATTTTTTTCCACTTGTTCTGCTCTCAACATTCTTTTCTTTGTCATAGGCACGCGCACTCCGTCCAAATCCTCTGTTATTCTGCCCTCTTCGTCATGTTCATCGCTGTCAGCACAGACCAAGCCCTCACCAAACCCAGGTATCCCACGCGGCGATATGCCACAGTCAGAATACTCATATCGCTTATATCCTTTTTTTGTTTCAATAATATTTTTTATCACTTTGAGGCCATCAAGTTTTGGTTCAGGAATATTATAATAGGTGTCCACAAAATACTGGTCTGTTAAAATAAATACAGGGAGTTGATATTTATCGGCAAGGTTGAAAGCTTTTTGCGAAAGGAAAAACGCCTGTGCTGTATTTCCAGGCGCTAAGATTATGCGGGGAAATTCACCGTGCCCAGCATAAAGTACGAGGTTGAGATCCCCTTGTTCTGTTCTTGTCGGCAGTCCTGTCGCAGGTCCAGGCCTTTGTGCCAAGTGTATCACGGCAGGTGATTCTATCATTCCAGCAAGACTTATTGCTTCTGTCATTAGTGCAAAACCACCGCCTGAGGTAGATACCAGTGCTCTCGCGCCTGCATACCACGCGCCAAGCGCCATATTCATTACTCCTATCTCATCTTCCACTTGTTCTACCACTATTCCCATTGTTTTGGAATATCCCGCAAGCGCCGTAAAAACTCCAGTGCCCGGTGTCATAGGATATGCGCACACAAAATTACAACCCCCAGCAAGGGCGCC
>CAILUR010000043.1 GCA_903837445.1 uncultured bacterium
ATTTTCAAAGGGATTCCTTTTAAAAAATAAAATTCATAATTCAATTCCTAAAAAAACACTTTATTTATCAGTGGACTACTTTATCTATAATTTGTAAACTGCATATCTATACCAAAATCTTTTGCTTTCAGCAGTGCCATAACAGCCTGTAAATCATCTTTGCTTTTTCCTGTCACGCGTACCACATCTTTTTGTATAGAGGCCTGCACTTTAAGTTTAGAATCTTTTATGGCCTTCACTATATCTTTAGCTTTTTCTTGAGGAATCCCGTCTTGAATAGTCACTTTTAACTGAGCGTGTTTTAAGCTTAATTCTACAGGGTCCCCAGCCGTGAGGGCCTTTAACGGCACATTTCTTTTTGCCATTTTAGATAAAAGGACATCCAGCGCTGACTGTACTCTAAAATTATCTGCGGAGTTTATCATTATTTCTCTTTCTTCTTTTTTTAAATCAAAAGAAGTATTAGAGTCACGAAAATCATATCTGTTTAAAATTTCTTTTTCCGCATTGTTAATCCCATTCAAAACTTCCTGTAGGTCTACTTTTGAAACTATGTCAAATGAAGAATCCGCTGGCATAATAAACCTCCATTATTAATGTTATTTTTTATTGTGCTGTGACAGTAGCTGCCACTGTAGGCACGACACTTATAGGTATAGATTTAATACTTCTAAAGCCCTGTTTTTTATCTATATACCAGTTCTTGCCTGATTCAAAAACGAGGCCGTTTATAACTTCCCCTTCGTCCCCAATAGTACCTATATTATCACCATTGACTACAAACTCCACGCCTCCGGCATTGCCAATAAGAAAAACTATTTTTTGGACATCTTTCCATTTTTTCTCTTGTCCTGTTTTTAAGTTAATATCTTCTTCCTTATCATCGCTTTTTACTTTTATCCAGACATCTTCTTTCGCCTTTGCAGTCACCTGCATAGCCACTGGCACTGGCACTACATAGAGCCCTTTCCCCTGATTCTTGCTAAAGATTACCACTATCAACACAATAATCATTATTGCCACTGCAACAATAGAAGAAATGACTATAATGAGATTTTTGTTTTTCTGAATGTCCATTTCAAAAGGGGCTTTGGTAGAAGCGAGTTCTTTTTTCGCCTGCGCTTCCAAAAGTTTGGTTTCCTTATTTTTTTTATTGCTAGGGATTTCGTTTATTAAATTTTTTCTAGTTTCCACAAAGTTTATGGACTCATTATACATTTTCAAGATTTCCTTGTAATCAATCTTCAAATACACCGCATAGGTTTTCAAAAATAGTCTCATATAAACCGGTTTTTCAAGCACTGCAGCATTTTCCTCTTCCATTGCAATCAAATATGATGGATCTATTTTTAAAACTTTATACACTTCAGCAAATTTCAACCCCTTGGCCTCGCGAGCTTTTTTCAATAATTCTCCATAACCATTCTTTTCCATTATTATTTCTCCTTTCCGCTTTTAACGGGTGTTTTTTCTTTTTTTATATTTGCAACGCTTTCCATCATAGCTTCGGCTTCTATTTCTTCCACGCCTCGTGGGATAATAAAATTGAATTTAGTATTTTTCAAA
>CAILUR010000044.1 GCA_903837445.1 uncultured bacterium
ATGTACCGGGCCTTTTACATGGTCCACAGTACCGCATATAATTTTTATTGTCGCACCGGAATTTGTTTTTACTTTAGGTATATCATTTGCTTTTACACCTCTATATTTTGGATTGCACATTTTATCCGCTTTAGACAGATTTGCCCAAAGCTGAAACCCACCCATATGTTTGTCTTTCGCTGGTTGTGGCATTTCTTGATGAATTATCCCGCTTCCCGCCGTCATCCACTGCACATCCCCGCTGCCGATTGTACCTTTATTACCAAGCGAATCACTATGCTCTACCGTGCCTTCAAGTATATAAGTGATTGTTTCTATACCTCTATGTGGATGCCATGGGAAACCTGCGATATAATCTTGTTCTTTGTCCCCGCGGAAATCATCAAGAAGTAAAAAAGGATCGGTAAGTGAGGTCTCTTGGAAACCAAAAGCGCGTTTTAGTTTGACGCCTGCGCCTTCAAGAGTAGGGTGACTAATAGATTTGTGAAGTAGTTTCATATTTCCCCTTTTTTAGTGATGGTAATATGTCTTGGATAAAACCTTGATTTTTCTAAGTAGCCTGTTGATGAAGCGCTCTCATTTGTGATTAGGTTTTCACTATACTCCTGGCTACAATACTTGTCAATGTTTTGTTTTTTAATCATTTTCTATTTTTTCGCTTTACTTCATAAAGCATTTCCATGATTGCCCTACCTGGAACACTTACTTCTGGAGTTTTTGATGCAGCAAATTCAGCTGCGTAATCATAAATATCCTCTGTTACTTTTGCCCCAAGATCTAATATCTTTTTTACATTTTCTGGTTTACCTGAACTTATTGCCCACCTAAGAACCTCTTCTGGACTTTTTTCTGACTTTGTTATCATTTCCTCTGCTTTTTGTATATTTAGTTTAACCGCTTCTTTTGCAGGAACCCCTGTAATACTCATCGCTGTTTTTAATAGTTGTACTATCTTGGTATGTCCTCTTTGTTCTGCCATATTCAGAGCTGTTTTATCTGCTGCATCATTTGTTTCTACTTTTTCACTGTTGCCTAATAATGGATGAACCCTATTGGCAGGAATTATTCTGGATTTTCCTTTACCATGTAAACCAACTCCACTATCAATAAGAAGTTTAACTGCATCATAGTGTCCGTTTTTGGCAGCTGATATTAGTGGGGTATTGCCTTTAACATTTTTTGCATTAAGGTCTGCCTCTTTGGCTATCAGCAACTTCATACACTCCAAGTTTCCGATAAAAGACGCCTCTATCAAAGCTGTGTTGTCGTTATAACCCCTTATGTCCACTGCCACATTTTTATCAAGTAGCAGTTTTAAAATCTCTGCTTGATTTCTCCTTCCTGACAAGGCAGTTAATGTCAGGTGATTGTGATGTTTAGTATAAATCTGTCCAGCATCAGCACCTTTTGCAAGTAACATTTTTACAATGCTCACACTCCCACCCTCGCATGCGTAAGCCAACAAAGAATAACCATATTCATCGAGCTCGTTAATGTCTTTAAGACCTTTTACAATCTCTTTCATTACAGCTGTGTCGTCGTTCAGTATTGCTTGTTTTAACTTTTCATAATCCATCATGTCAACCCTCCTATTTTTTATTTTCAATCTTTTTAATTTTTAGCAAAATTATTAATAATTATTTTCTCCCTATGTTTCGCAAGTCTTGTTCTTTTAAAGACCTTTACTTCTGTGTCATAAATATAAACGCAGGCTTTGGGATTGTTATCTTTGGGTTCTCCTACGCTTCCTACATTTATCAGGTATCTGTAGCCCTCTTCTATGCTTATCTCGGCTTCGTTTAGTTCTTCGTGAAATTTATTTTTTATGTCATATCTGTAAGCGGTGGGACTGTGCGTATGTCCTATCAAGCAGACCTGTTCTTTGAAGGACTTAAAAGCCTTTGTCACATCTCGTTCACTTAGCACATAATGAAACGCTTTTGGTTCATATGGTGAGCCGTGTGTGAGCCGCATAGAGTAAGCCTCTAACACCAACTCCAAAGGCAATTTTTTTATGAAACTCATATTATCTTTTTTTAAAATTTTCTTTTGCCTATATACCTCATCTTTAGCTCTTTCTGTATAATTTTCCATATCCAATCGGTCTAATGCCATATCTTCGTGATTGCCTTTGACGCATAATGCCTGTGCTGTGCGCAGGGCTTCCAGGCACTCATTGGGTTCATCATTGTAGCCAATAGTGTCTCCTGCGCAATAAATCTGTTGTGCTTTTTCTTTGCTGATAAAATCAAGGACACTCTGCAGTGCCTCGAAGTTACTGTGAATGTCTGAAATGAAGGCTAGTTTCATAAGCGCGCTCCTTTTTTAATTATTTTTAGACCTTTCCAATATTTTGTACGCTGTTTAATTTTTCCATTATTATTTCTTTTATTTTTTTATTTTGTGTTATCTGGTTTGCTGTCTTCCCTACATTATTTACTATATTTACATTCGCGCCTTTTCCTATCAAGGCCTTTGCTATTTTCGCCACTTTTGAGGCAAACATTATAGTTGTGTACTCAGAATATATTTCAGGAAGAGAACAACTTTCAAAATTTGAAAAATCAAAATCGTCTTTAAACCTGCGTAGTGCCGTATACATAAGCGGCGTATAGCCCTTTTCGTCCATAGCATTGACATCGGCGCCAGCTTTAATAAGCCCTTTTGTTCCACGCAGAGTCCCGTTATAGCAGGCCATCATAAGCGCTGTTTTCTCACCTCCAGCGTGGCATATCCAGCCAGGGGCATACATCCCTCCTGTGTCAGCAAAACGCTCATCTACCCTTGCCCCAGCCCTTAAAAGCACCCTTAGCATGTCATCATTGTTAGGGTTTATCGCCTGTGCAAGTGGCGGTCTGCCCAAGTGGTCTCTTCTGTTAATATCAAACCCCGCGAAAATAAGCCATTCCAGCAGTTTTTCTTCCCTTTGCTTCATGCAATATTCTATAAGCGTCATCCGTTCATTGTGTTCAAAGTATAACTCCCCATAAATATCCGTGCCAGCTTCAATAAGATCTTTTAAATTTTCATAGTTCTGCTTTTGCAGAGCAAAAACAAATTCACGCCGTAAAAAAGCACCCGAAGCAATGTCTTTTTCTTCATAGTAGCTCATACTCACCTCGGCAGACACAAAGTTTAAATTTCTTTTAAGTCACTTACCAGTTCCACTACCACTGCTACTGCTTCTTTTTTATTATTTTATATCTATATTCCATATCTTTTTAGCAACACTTTCCCAGGCAGTGGCTTCGTTGTGATTTTCTCCGTTCATATTTTCTTCGGTAAGCACTAAATATACTTCCATATGACGGGACTTTATATTTTGTATATTTACATTAGAGAGTCTCCCCATACCATCTGTGACTACGAGCATTTTAGAAAAATTATTTTCCAATGCG
Organism: uncultured bacterium; assembly: GCA_903837445.1. Lineage (GTDB taxonomy): Bacteria > Oederibacteriota > PGYV01 > PGYV01 > CAILUR01 > CAILUR01. Next base: position 3,399 of record CAILUR010000044.1, read on the forward strand.
TGTTCCGCCACTGCGTTGAAATCAGTTCCCATTGTAGTCACCACTTTTCCTGCGACCAGCTCGCTAATCGTCACTGGTACCACCTTAGTAGAAAAAAGATACACTGGATCGTTTATCTCATTTTTCAACCGCTCTACTATTTTATAAATAAGTGCCTGTTGATCTTCAAACGAACCTGAGACATCCACATATAGATTTACATTTCTTAAACTGATTGAGTCGCGTTCAAGACTATTCGGGAAGAAAAACGGATACATACCGCGCCTCATCATAAACATTTCCCGACGGCCCATATAAGGCACTACCCCTCTGCCTGTGGTAATGACTTTAGCCGCTACTTCATTGTCCCCGTCTTCTTGTATCGCCCTTCTGATCGCCTCTAATACCTTGGCGACATTGTCCACTGCTGGCTCATCTTCCAAATCTATATTAAACTCCTTTTCAGCACCACCAGGACCGTAAGACTTATGGTGTTTTCCCAGCAATTTATAAAAATCCA
>CAILUR010000045.1 GCA_903837445.1 uncultured bacterium
AAACTTGTTTCCGAGGTTTTTATGTCTGGACTTTCTTGGATTACAAACTTTTATTTTACACAGACAAAAAATCGGTTTAAAAACCCTGATAGAGAGTTTTTAACTCGGGTATTTTTATTGGTGGGGTTTGGGATATTTTTCTTTCCCTTGGTGTTCCAATTGTTTTATTTTATTATAAAACACTTTTATAGCGTGCCTTTTATCGGTGGGTTATTACTGAATAAAGTGTTAACCACTATGTATATGACTTTTTCTGTTATGGTGGTCTTGTCTTCCATAGTGGTGGCTATTCCGGTATTGTATTTCAGCCACGATATGGATTTTCTTTTTAGTCTTCCCATTAAAACAAATGACATTTTTACCTCTCGTTATATAGAAATAATAAACAAGGCCTGCTGGATGATTCTTTTGCTGGCAATCCCAATTTTCGCGGCATATGCTATGATTCTAAAATTATCAGTATTGCAGTTTTTTATTATATTGGCGGCGCATGTGCCGTTCTTTATTATTTTGGCCTCCCTTGGGATTGTCTTAACTATGTTGCTGGTCCGCTATTTTCCTGCTGAAAATATAAGAAACATTGCCATTGCCGTGAGTGGAATATTTATGGCTGTTTTCGTAATATATTTTCGGGCACTGCAACCAGAAAAATTGACTGGGGCAGGGCAGGAAGAGATAATGGGGTTCGTGTCAAATTTGCGCACCACAGACAACCTGTTATTTCCACATACAAATCTTATGGAAATAATTAAAGCTGTCACCAGATATGGAAGTCTCAGGGCGGTCTTGCCTTTATTGATATTTACAAGTGTGAGTATAATTATTTTCTATGCTGTGCTTCAGGCGGCTAAACTGCTGTATTTTCAGGGGTTTGCAAAAAAAGGAATTTATAAAAAAGAAAAGGCCCTGTCCGCAGAGTATATTTTCAAACCGAGTTTTATTTTCAAAGCGCAGGCGGGAAAAGATTTGAGGTATCTCATTAGAGATACTTCTCAGTGGATTCAGGTGGTATTTTTATTTGGGCTTGTGGCAATATATCTTTTTAATATGTATAAACTGCCCGAAGACCTTTTTAATTTAAAAAACATAATATATTTTTTGAATATTGGGTTTGTAGGTTTTGTGCTCGCCGCTGTGGGGGCGAGACTGATTCTGCCAGTGATAAGCACAGAGGGCAGAGCTTTTTGGATTATGCGAGTGGCGCCTGTGTCTATGAAACGCTATGTGCTGTACAAGCTCATAAACTTTGGCTTACCACTGGTGCTTTTGGGACAGGTGGTAGCCGCGGCTTCTATATATATTTTGAAGTCAGATGCGTTCATAAATTATATTACTATGTTTTCTACCTTTGTGATAACAGTTGCGATAGCTTCTATGGGCGTGGGGTTCGGGGCATATTTTGCGAAATTTACCATAAAAAACCCAGAGGATTTAATCACTGGAGTAGCGGGGCTGGTGTATATGTTTGCGAGTTCTATATTCATAGTGCTGGTACTTATGGTAGAATCAAGAGTAGTAAAAGATTATTATATGTCGCAAATGATACACGCCCCACAATATGCTTTTCACCCGCTAAAATATATTCCGCATTTTGCAGGGATAATTGGGCTTATGGTATTTGCAGCCTGGGGGACCTTGACTATGGGAAT
>CAILUR010000046.1 GCA_903837445.1 uncultured bacterium
AATAAGGCAAACGACGGGAGGTAATTTATGGCAGGTGAAGAAAAAAAGACTTTGCAGTTGTTAATAATTCTTGTTAGTGCGGTGTTGGTACTTAGTTTGATATCCGCATCGGCCACATTTTTTGTTGTAATGTCCAAAATATCTCAACCCAGCAAAAAAGTAATCGTTGAAAAACCGGAGCTTGGTCCTATAAAATCACTTGGTGAGTTTATAGTGAACCTCTCTGACCCAACGGAAACTCATTACCTCAGGACAGAAGTGGTTATAGAACTTGATTACGGAAGCGACGAAAAACTTGCCGCAGAAGTAGATAAGAGACAACCACAAGTAAAGGATATTGTGATATCATCTCTTAGCAGCAAGACATCAATACAACTTGCTGACCCAGAAAACAAAGAAACTTTAAAACAAGAAATAAAAGATAAAATAAATGCGATTTTAAACAGAGGGCAGATTGCAAAGGTTTATTTTACAACATTTGCCATACAGTGATAAATAAAAAATACGGGGTGTAGAATTATATGGCTGATGACATACTTTCTGAAACCGAACTAAACGCCATCCTGGCAGGAATGCAGGGCGGAACAGAGCCGAAAGTTGAAAAAGAAGAAGTTGAAGCTGTCGGTTCGAAAAAGATTGTTGCTAAAAAAGGCAATCTAAAAGTTTATGACTTTCGTAGACCAGATAAATTTTCAAAAGATCAAATAAGAACCATAGAAATGATGCACGAAGGGTTTGCCCGACATTTTGGAGCGGATCTTTCTGGCTACATTAGGACTATAGCTGAAATTACAGTGACTTCTGTAAAACAGATGACTTATAGCGAGTATATCGAAAAAGTTCCTAATCCCACATCCCTCGCAATCTTTAGCATGGAACCACTTAAGGGAATGGCGATTTTTGAATTAAATCCAAGTATTATTTTTCCTATAATAGACCGAGTCCTTGGTGGACAGGGTGTTGCTTTAGGGAAACCTAGAGAACTTACAGATTTGGAACAGGCAATAATCGGTAAAATAATTGAAAAAGCATTTTTAAATCTCAAAGATTCGTGGTATAGGATAATAGATTTTTCTCCTGAAATAAAAGCGAGAGAAACAAATCCTCAGTTTGTGCAGATAGTAGCTCCAAATGAAATGGTTTTGAATTTAAATTTTGAGATTAAGATTAAAGAACATGTGGGCGCTATGTCTATGTGTATTCCTTATATGGTAATAGAATCTGTACTTTATAAATTAAGCGCAAGACAATGGTTTACAATATCAAAAGAAGAAATATCTGCAGAAACAAAAGGAATACTGGATAAAAAAGTAATGAATACTTGGGTGCCAGTGCTTGCAAACCTGGGTGGTTCAATTTTAAGTATGAGTCAAGTAATTGAACTTAAAAAAGGCGACATTTTAAAACTTGAAACAAATGCCAAAGAAGATATTCTTATAAGCGTTGAAAACAAACCGATGTTTTATGCAAAAGTCGGAGTAAAAGGTAAAAAGAAAGCGATTAAAATTACAAAAGTAATAAATAAAAGCGATACATCTTACGAGAAAAAATTCTTAACAAAATAGAGAGGTGGCTGACTTGGCCGGACTAAACAAGAACGAAAAAAGTGGTGTAACACAGTTACTAGCAAATGCAATTCCTGGTGGAGAAAAAATGCTTTCGGAATTATTGGGGAAGAGCGTATCCATAGTCGTTAAAAATGTGGATTTAATGGATGCTTCTGAAGTTAATTCCATTATGCCTGGTAAAAATTTAGTAGCTCCTTCCGTCTTATCTGATGGGACAGGTAGCGTTGTTATGGTAGTGGCTGAAGCGCAAGCGGCGCTTATGGCGGATCTTATGATTGGACAGGATGGCGAAAACCCTCCTGCAGTGCTTGAGGATTTACACTTGAGTGCTGTTTCTGAACTTACCGGTCAGGTAGTGGGTGCTATTGTCAGTGGAATTTCCTCGCAAGTATCAAAGGCTATGCTGTCAAACCCTGGAGAAGTTGTTGTAAAGAAAAAAATAGATATTAAAGGAAGTGTTATTGTTGTAGAGGCACAGATAATAATTGGAGAGTTTTCTCCAGGAAAAACTGCTTTTGTTTTTGAAGGAAAAATTGTTAATCTTATGAAAAGTGGTCCTAAAGAAGCTGCTTCGGTGGATGGTTTTGTAGGCGATATGACAGGAGGTACCGTTAAGAGTGGTGGTCCTGCAGCGGCACAGAAAATAACTACCTCTGAACTGCATCATGAAGCAAGAACCTATAATGGTAAAGGCGAAAACCTTGAACTTTTGTTGGATGTTCCGCTTCAAGTAACTGTGGAACTTGGAAGAACAGATAAGCTTGTTCGCGAAGTACTTGAATTATCTCCAGGTTCTGTTATTGAACTTGATAAGCTCGCAGGGGAGCCTGTGGATGTACTTGTAAATCAAAAGTATATAGCCAAAGGGGAAGTAGTTGTTATAGATGAAAACTTTGGTATTAGGATAACAGATATAGTCAGACCGGCTGACAGAATTCCAAAAGGGTAAGTTAAATAAAATGAAAAAACGCGTATTCGCAGCGCTTATTCTTTTTTTTTTGAATGTATGTTTTTTCGCTGCGATATATGCGCAAGAAAAGGTTGTTACAGCTAGTCCGGTAACTCCGACTGCTATTGCTACTGAGTTTTTGTCAGGCGCCCTGCAGTCGGTTCAAGCCCCTCAAACAATTAAAGGCCCTGGAGT
>CAILUR010000047.1 GCA_903837445.1 uncultured bacterium
AATGAGTATTATCAGTGGTCTCACAAGCATATTTATCAAGGCTATGACGGCAGCCGTTATCAAAAGCACCCACAGCCCATCCATTCCAGCAGGAATCTGAAAACCCGCAATGGTCTTTACCATAATAAAAAGCGCGACTGTATTAGTAAACCAGCGCAATATTATATATCTGAAATCAAACTTTGCCATAGGAGACCCCTCTCTTGACTGTTTTCACAGTCACCATATTACACTTGCGTATTTTTCACCCTTGCTATAATTACTGCTGTCTCGCCATATCTTTTTTCTTTGAGAATTTCAAAAGCTCCAAGCAAATCAATAGTTTCTTCGACTTCTTCCCTAAAGATTTCTAAAACCACAATACAATCTTTGTTAAATATATCCCTTAATTCGCTTATTTTCAATAGGTTTTTTGTAAACCCTTTATTGTATGGAGGATCCGAAAAGAAGAGATCACATTTCAAAGCCCGCTTTTTTAAAAGCGCCGCCGCTCCTATGTAATCCGCTTTTATTATTTCAAATGAAGTAGGGAGAAGTTTTAATTTATCGGTGTTTTTTTGTATGTATGTGGTGTATTCATTTTCAATAAAATATGTTTTTAATATTCCATTACTGAGCGCCTCGAGGCCGAGGGCGCCTGTCCCAGCAAAGAAATCAAAACAGACTGTCTGTTCGGTGAGGTATGGGCGTACCATATTGAAGATTGCCTGACGGATTTTTCCCAAGGTAGGTCTAAGGTCCATTCCTTTTGGAGCCAGGAGCGGTATTCCCGCAAACTCCCCACTGGTTATAATCATTAAATTCCTTAAAACCTTTTATTATTTTTTATATGCTTACTTATTTCTTTTCGGCAACGGACTGACACTTAATACACATTTTAGAAAAAGGCATAGCTTTGAGTCTTTCAAGGGATATGTCTTTTTCGCAACTTTCACAAGTGCCATACTTTCCATCATTTATCTTTTTTATGGCTTCTTCCACGCTTGTCAAAAGTTGTTTGTTTTTTTCCGTGAGTTCAGAATGTAATTCTTTGTCATAAATATTGGTAGCAGTATCCGCCGAGTCCTGCGCATCATTTTGGAAGCTGTCAGTACTTCTCAGATCCTCATTATTTTGCTTAATTTCGTTGATTTTTTGCTCTTTTATCTTTAATAATATTTCTTTTAATTCTGTTTTTCTTTTTGCGTCCACGAAAGCACCTCAATTTTTTCCCGCTCAATTATTAGGCAGGTTGTCATTTTATTATTTCAATTTCCTCTAAAGCCTTTATACAAAGGCTTTTTCTTTTTCGTCTGACTTAACTTTCAAGTTTGCCACATCCAAAGTGCCGCGTTTCAATTCCATAGTGGTCTTGTTGTTTGACTCAAGCTTATCACTGATGTATTGAAAAGCATCCCACGGGTCCACTGACTCTCCGCAGGTAAAAAGATCCACTGCAGCGTAACCATATTCTGGCCAGGTGTGGATAGCCAAATGTGATTCAGCTATTACCACTACTCCACTGATTCCGTGTGGATTGAACTTGTGGAAAACATCTTCCACCACTGTCGCCTTTGCATATTCTGCTGCGCCTATCATTGTATTTTGAATGAACTTCAAATCATTTAATTTTTTCTTGTTACAGCCGTAGAACTCAACAAGAATGTGCCTTCCAAGGTTTTTCAACTTTGTAACACCTCCGAGAAAAAGTTTTCAGGCAAGGTCCCCTTTATCATTCAAGAGTCCTTGCCCGTTTCAGAGATTGATATCTCATTTTCATTTCTATCAAAAAATCTATTATTTATTTTGAGTAAATATATACTCTTGAAAGTCATTTGTCAAGTTTATTTTATGTAGATATTCCTTTGTATTAAAGCCCCTTTTTTAATATTATTATTTTTTTCAACAAATATGTTTCTGCTTATTGTATAATCATAAAAAAATCAAAAGGTGACTTATGATAAATAAAATCAATTTCGGAGCCATATTTGCGAAAATAAAAAAGACCACTGCAGTGTATGACTTACCAGTCCTCGAAAAGTTCAACACTTTAACCCACTCTCCCTATTGGGTATTAATAGCCTGTATTTTGTCATTGCGCGCCAAAGATGAAATGACGGACAAAGTAGTACGCGACTTATACTCGCGCGCCAAAACTCCACAAGAGGTCTTGGCAATCCCTTCTCCCGCGCTTGAAAAAATTTTATATAGGACTGGTTTTTACAAAGTCAAAACCCGAAATGTCATAAATATAACAAACCTCATTTTAGAAAAATATAAAGGCATAGTCCCAAGTGATTTAGACGAGCTATTGACCATACCAGGAATAGGCAGAAAAACCGCAAACCTCGTAGTGACTGTGGCCTTTAACAAATACGGCATATGCGTGGACACACATGTGCACAAAATCTGCAACCGCTGGGGCTATGTAAAAACAAAAACTCCAGATAAGACAGAACTGCGTTTAAGAGAAATCCTTCCAAAAAAATATTGGAAAGGTATAAATATGGTACTAGTTTTATTTGGACAGCATATCTGCCTTTCAGTGTCGCCTTTGTGTTCTAAATGCCCCATAGTAAAAGAGTGCCCAAAGTTGGGTGTAGGAAAACACAGATAGCCATTTCCTCGGTGACACAATTTTAGTTTTCATTTCCTTTTAATTAATCTCCTTGCCTATAAAACAAAAATAAGTTAAACTTTTTATTAATTTAAATACTTTTTCAGGAGTAATATGGATAAAACTACCGCACAAATAGCTGCCGGAATACGCAGAAGAGTGCTTGAACACACGCTTAAAAACAATGGTGGCTATCTCAGTCAGGCCTGTTCTTCGGCCGAAACTCTGGCAGTACTTTACAAAGAAATAATGCACCTTGGTTCCACTGGTGCCCCCATAATGCCGCGAGCTTTTCCTGGAGTACCCAGTCCTTTTAATCCTGATTATTTTACCGGTGGCGAATTTAATGGTCCTCACACTTCTGAATATGATCGGTTTATTTTCTCCCCTGCCCACTATGCGCTCGCAGTTTATGCGTGTCTTATAGAGACAGGTCGTATGGATGAAAAAGGTTTGGAACATTTTAATGTGGACGGTTTTTCCGTGGAAATGATAGGTGCAGAACACTCGCCTGGTATGGAAGTCACGAACGGTTCTCTCGGTCAGGCTCTCAGTCAGGCAGCAGGCATTGCTTATGCGAGAAAATTAAAAAAAGAAGCCGGCAAGGTCTGGGTATATATGTCCGATGGTGAGTTTCAGATAGGTCAAACCTGGGAGGCGTTTCAATTTATGGCACATCACAAGCTGGATAATATGGGCGTTTTTGTGGATGTCAACTGCCATCAGTGTGAAGGTAGAATGGTGGATGTTATGAATATAGAGCCCCTCGATGCCCGTTTAAACGCTTTTGGTGCCGAAGCACTCAAGGTCTATGGACACGATATAAAAGGCCTCCTGCAAGCGGCCTCTACCCCACATATAGGCAAGCCCTTGGTCGTGCTTTGCGCCACCAACCCTTTTGAAGGGATTCCACTTTTAAAACAAAATGCTCCTAAATATCATTATGTCAGAATAAAAAACGAACAAGAAAAAAATCTTTATCGCCTTGAACTCGAACGCATGTCCCCACGCACATTAAATATACCGGGCATTATCCGCCCGGCTGGGAACTGAGGTCTATATGGAAATATTAAATAAAACTCACGCCTTCAATCTCGTAAAATGGGCGAAAGACAAACCTGAAGTCCTTGTCCTCTCGGCTGACTTGAAAAGTTCCACCGAGATAGACGAATTTTTTGATATATATCCTGACAGATTTATTTCCGCCGGCATAGCCGAACAGAATATGATGAGTTTTGCCGCTGGGCTTTCTCGCGAAGGGTTTATTCCTTTCGTGCATACTTTTGCCGTCTTCATATATCGCCGTGCTTTTGACCAAGTGGCAATGTCTATCGCTTACTCAAATCTCCCTGTTAAAATGTTCGGGTTTTTGCCAGGAATTACCACTCCAGGCGGTGCCACCCATCAAGCCATAGAAGATATTTCCCTTATGCGCGCTCTGCCCAATATGACTATTTTTGAATGTGGCGATGCAACAGAAGTGGAAACCATACTGGACCCTGTTATGGCAGTCAAAGGTCCTGTTTATATCAGAATGTTGCGTGGTGATATTCCACGGTTGTTTGATAAAAATGAACCTTTCAAAATTGGAGTAAACAGAATACTTTCTCAGGGCACAGACATAGTCATTATTTCAAGCGGCATTTGCACGGAAGAAGCTATAAAAGCCGTGGACGCTATGAAAGCAAAAGGGCTGTCTATAGAACACCAACACATTTCTACTCTCAAACCTTTTAATTCAAAACAACTCCTCGGCCCCATTTCCACTTCTAAATACGGAGTCATTACAGTGGAAAATCATACTGTCATAGGTGGGCTCGGCAGTATAGTTTCCGAATGTATGGCAGAAAATGGCCTCCCTAAAAAAATTGCAAAACTCGGACTTCAGGATAAATTTGCCCACGGGGCGAGTAAAGCATATCTTATGAAAGAATACGGCTTTGATGCAATGGCTATAATCAAACAAACTGAAAAAATGACTGGTATGAATTTTAATATTTCCGAAGCTGAATTGAAACAGGTAAATATAATACCTATGCACTCGGCAATAAAAGCCGAGGATTTGTAAACTTTATGGCGCAACTCAAATGAAAAACAACAAACGCTTTTCCGTGCATTATTCCCTGCTGGCTAAATCTCTCAAAGAAGCAAAAGAAAAGGCCTGGAATATTTGCATTGAGCAGACCATTGAATTCCCTTACGCCCTTGTAAAACAGGAATATATAAAGCACACAGTTGTCGGCAAAATTGAAAATCTAAAAATAATAAAAACCGGCAAATTTCTTGCTGATATTTCTTATGATGAAAAAACTACAGGCTTTGAATTTACTCAGTTTTTAAATGTCCTGTTTGGCAATAGCAGTTTAAAACCTGGAATCAGAGTTGAAAAAATAATACTTTCCACTGATTTACAAAAACTTTTCAAAGGTCCTCGCTTCGGTGCCGCAGGTCTGCGCAAGCTCACTGGGGCTTATAACAGACCGCTTATCTGTTCCGCTTTAAAACCTATGGGCTTATCCTCCAATGCGCTGGCTGTCCTGGCATATAAATTTGCCTTGGGGGGTGTAGATATTATAAAGGATGATCACGGGCTTGCAAATCAAAGTTGGGCGCCTTTCAAAGAAAGAGTTGTCAAATGTGCGGCTGCGGTAAAAAAAGCCAACAAAGAAACAATCAGCAATACTTTATATGCCCCAAACATAACTTCTGATTTCAAAAATATACTAAGCCGTGCGCGCTTCGCAAAAAAAGCAGGTGCAGGCGCGCTGGTGCTTTCCCCTGGTTTATCCGGTTTTGATATAGTTCGTGAGCTGGCAAATGATAACACTATAAAATTACCTCTTCTCTTACATCCTGCTTTTTTAGGTGGTTTCACGAGTTCCCCTGACAGCGGCATTTCACACGCCGCGCTATACGGACAGCTGGCAAGGCTGGCTGGTGCGGATATCTCTATTTTTCCAAACTTTGGAGGCAGGTTTTCTTTTTCAAAAGCAGAGTGCAAATCAATCACCGAAGGATGCAAAATTAAAATGGGCACTATAAAAAATAATTTACCGGGACCTGGTGGGGGAATGTCACTGGATACGATAAAAACTATGAAGCAGTTCTATGGAAACAATGTAATTTTTCTTATTGGGGGCGGCTTATTTGCAGACGGAACTGATATAACTTCGAGTGTGAAAAAATTTAAACGCTTGGTCATATAACCGCATTTTATAAATACCCCTCAAATACACTCAGTTTTACTCCCCTTTGAACTTCACAGGGTCTTTGTATTCTTTAAACGGGGTGTCTTGGGCAAAAGCGGCTTCCACTTTATAGCCAATTTTCGCATCACCAGATAACACTATCTTATTGTATATCATTTCGTTTTCACATATTGCCTTATAAAAAATAACACAAGTTTTTCCGTTATTTTCCAGCAGATATGCCTCTGCGTTAAACCCCTGCATTTTTCCGTATTTTTTGTAGAACAGAGTCATATCTTTTACCATAGCAGCGGTGTTAACACTTTGTTGAAAAGTACCAGACCCAAGTTCCGTTGCCGCATCAAACTCCATATCCACATAGTATTTGGTCATAAAAGCGCTGGCTGTCTCTCTGGCTTTATCCGCTGACGGGAGATAATAATTTTCACAGCCCGCGAACAGAAAAATCACTATGCTAAAAATAAATATCTTTTTCATTTTTGTTCCCCTATCATAAGCCCAATAATTGCATTGCATTTTTATAATATATTTTTTCTTTTGTCTCTATATCATTGGGAAATATTTTTTCTATTTTTTCTTTTATCTGTGCTGCATTTACCCACGGGAAATCTGTTCCAAAAATAATTTTATCTGCCCCGTGATATTTTATAATCTCTGCAAACTGTGTGGAGTCCATTTCCTGACTATATGCCGTATCCAGCCAGCAGTTTTTCCCCACCAGATATTTTATGACTTCCTCCCACATATTATAGCCGCCCATATGCGCACATATTATTTGCAACTCAGCAATCGTAGTGACCTGTGCCAGGCGTTCGGGAGTGGCGTGAATATCCGGATACGCAAAATCCGCTCCGGCATGAAACATAATAATCATATGAGCCTTACGACAAGCTTCATAAATCCGTAACATTTTGGGGTCATCAGGATAGAACTGCTGATACTCAGGATGCAGTTTTATTCCTTTAAAGCCGTTTGTCGCCAGAAATTGTATCTCTTCATTACAGTCCGCCACATCACAAAAATCAGGATGCATAGCGCCAAAACACAATACTTCTTTTTGTGTTTTATTATACTCAAGCATTTTTCTGTTTATTCCCAAAACTTGTTCTTTTTTTGTCGCCACAGGTTGATTTACAGAAAGTGTCACGCCATCGCGTTTCATATATGCCACAAGCGAAGCATAGGTCCCAACGCCATTTACTTTTACTTCACCGTGCGCCTCAGACAAAAGATATTTTATGGTCTTGTCGGCAATTTTGTCGGGAAAAAAATGGGTGTGAATATCAATCAGCATATAAACCTCAGACTTACTTTCCGTATTTTATGACTTGCACTTTCTCAAGCGTTACCAAACCTGACTTTAAAACTTTATCCAGTTCTGGTAAAAACAAATCTATTTTTTCTTCCTTATCTGTAATCTCTATCACCAGTGGCAATTTATTGTTCATATCCAGTAATTTAGCCGAATGAATAGCCGCACCACTCATTCCAAAGCCCATAATTCCCCGTAACACAGTAGCGCCAGCAAGGTTGGCTTCTTTTGCTTTTATGACTATAGTTTCATAGACAGGTCTGCCTTCAAATTTCTCATCTTCAGAAACAAAAATTCTAAGTAATTTCGCCTCTCCCTTTATGCTCATTATCACACCCCTTTTATTATTTTCACGAGCATTATCCCAGCCGCGACAAGCACAAGACAACCCACATTATTAAGCAGGATATTTATTAGGACATCTTTATACTGTCCATCCGTGAAAAGATTATTGGTCTCTATCGCAAACGAAGAAAAAGTCGTAAAAGCCCCTAAAAAGCCCACTGCTATAAACATTCTGGTGGCTGGTGCCATAGTGGAGACAAGCCCTGCTTCCCAAACTATGCCCATAATAAAACACCCTATGAGGTTTACGGCGAGCGTGCCATAAGGGAATATTCCTTTTGCCTGAAATGCTGTATTGAACCAGACCGAAGTAAAATAGCGTGCCACTGCGCCCACACTACCACCGAGGGCTATAAATAAAATATTTTTCACCATATAATTACTTCCTTTCCATTGAAGACAAAATTGATTCTTCATATATACGATGATTTTGTTTTACTCTGTTCATTGAGTACAAGTGAATCGCCTTCACTCCATTTTTCACAAGATGATTTATCTGTCCGACCGTATACTGCACTGTTTCTTCACAGACAGGATTGTATATGTCGCAAGTGGCAGTGGCTTTTATAAAACGCTCTGGGATAGCCACTCCACACATTTTTGTCATCCGTTCCAAGTTGGCAAGTTTTGTAGCCGTCATAACTCCCGGCACCAGTGGCACTTTTATTCCTGCTTTTTTCACTGTGTCCGCAAATCTAAAAAAGAAATCATTATCTAAAAACAATTGCGTGGTGATAAAATCTGCGCCCGCATCCACTTTTTTCTTTAAGTGGTCAATATCTTCTTGTGCGGTCTTCGCTTCAGGATGTTTTTCAGGATACCCAGCCACTCCGACACAGAAATCCCAATTTTTTTTAATAAAAGCCACGAGGTCTGAGGCATATTGAAAATCTTTTAAAGGATTTTCTGTGCCTAATGGTAAGTCCCCACGCAAAGCCATAATGTTTTGAACCTTTTTATTTTTTAACTCATCGAGGATTTTTGCTATGGACTCTTTTGTCGCACCTATGCAGGTCAAATGCGCCAAAGCAGGCAGTTTATAATGGTTTTCTATCTTGTCGGCGATCTCCACAGTTCTTGATTTTGTCCCCCCGCCAGCGCCATAAGTCACGCTGATATACTCAGGGTTTAAATCTACAAGCCCATCCAGGGCCTTAAAAATAACTGATATCTCCGCCTCAGGTTTAGGCGGAAAGATTTCAAGTGAAAACACAAATTTTTTAGTTTGCAATAAATCCTTTATTTTCAATATATATCTCCGTTAAAATATTATGTAAATTTGACCCAGTTTATCAGTTTTATTTATAAGTTTCAAGCCAAACCATAGGGACACTTTTTATTCCCCAGACATTAAACTCATTATAGAACCAAATAGGACCCTGCTACATCAAAACATTTATACTCATTTGAAATATAAATACTGTCTTGATACTTGTCAAAATCAAGGCACTTCCCTTTTTCTATTATTACATCTGCACTTTCCCCTGGGAATAATACTATTTTATCCACGCCCATATACACTACTTTGACATTATATGCGCCCGTGGTGGCATTGGTGACATTGATGGTAATATATTGAACCGCAGACGGGGTTTTTACGCAGGAAATAAAAACTCCGAGAATAATAAAAAAAAACAATAAAGTTTTTTTCATTTATTCCCTTTAAGATTTATCAGTCTGCCTGTTTTAGCGGCCCGTAGTCCAGCCAGCACCACCGTTGTGGAAAGCATAGCATCTTTTCCAGAAGAGCTTGCCTTTTCTTTTCCCAAACAAGTTTTCACAAAATTTCCGCAAGGATTTCCAAGTGGACTTTTTTTTGGTATTTTAGGTTTTAATATTTTTTTTACTCTTTCAGGATGCGCGGGGTCTACAATACATATCTCAACAGTTTTATTTATGCCATCAAAAACTACTTTGCCTTTTTGTCCATAAAGAGTCATACTCATTTCACTCGGTCGTGCCGTCCACGAGGCTTCAAACTCCCCTGTAGTGCCATCGGTAAACTTTACCACCGCTGTAAAATTATCATCCACTTTCATTCCCTTTGTCATAGAAGACATTTGCGCACCTATGGTCTGCGCTTCTTTACCTGTAACAAATCTAATCAAATCATATATATGCACTCCCAAATCTACAGAAGCGCCACCACCTGATTGTGCAAAATCGGTAAACCAAATCGAACCAGGTCGCCAATGTTCAAAACCAGAATACCCAAGTTTTCCCCGAAGGCTTTCTACTTTTCCTATCACTCCTGCTTGTATTTGTGCTCTGAGTTCATATGCCGCTGGATTAAAACGCCAATTATGATTCACCGCAAGCAGACATTTATTTTCAGTGGCAGTAGAAATCATTTTTTTTATTTCTTTTACAGAAAGCGCCATAGGTTTTTCCACAAATACATTTACCCCGTGTTCAAGCGCGTATATGGCGACAGGGGCGTGTAGATAATTTGGAGTACATATGGCAACGGCATCCACACTTTTGGAAGCTATCATTAGTTTATAGTTTTTAAAAATGTTTGGGATATCAAACTCAGCAGCAAGCGTCTTTGCCTTTTCCATAGTGCCACTACAGACCCCAGTTAGAACACAGCCCTGTGCTGCTTTAAAACCTGGAGCGTGCAAGGTGCGCGCTATTTTACCTGCGCCTATTATTCCTACCCTTAATGGCTTCATTTAATCATACCTTTTTTTTCGGTTTTATCGCTTTTTTAGGACACAGTGTGACACACATAGCACACCCATTGCACACCAAAGGATTTATAAAGGCTTTCCCTGTGCCTGCTTCTTTTTCTATAGCCGGACAACCCAGTTTAAAACACTCGCCCGCTGCCCCGCAAAGAGCACTGTCCACTTCAAACAAAACCGAAAGCTTTGATTTATTAATCAACACGCAATCGCGTTTGGCTATGATAACTTTTGACCCTGTTTTAGTAAGCATATCTTCTATAATGTGCTTAGTCATTTTCATATTATATGGGTCCACTACGGCAATATGTTGCACTCCCATAGCAGTCACTACTTTTTCTATATCAATATTTGTAGTCTGGTCGCCTGTCAAGGTATTGCCTGCCCCTGGATGTGATTGTCTTCCAGTCATTGCTGTGGTGCGATTATCCAAAATTATGGTAAGGGTGTTCCCCCGATTATAAACTACATTCGCAATTCCTGTGAGTCCGGAATGCATAAAAGTGGAGTCGCCTATAACAGCTACTATTTTATTATTTGGCACTCCAGCCTTTTCCAAGCCGTGTGCGTGATTAATAGAGGCACCCATATCCACGCAAGTGTCCATAGCCGACAAAGGCGGCAAAGCCCCAAGTGTATAACAGCCAATATCTCCAGTCACAGTTAAATTCATTTTCGACAAAGCGTAAAAGACACCACGGTGCGGACAACCAGCACAGAGGACAGGAGGTCTGCCTGGGACTGGATTCATATTTCCCGTTCCCTGTTTTTTAAGTCCCATCTTATTTTTAAAACACTCCCTGATAATATCCGGAGTGAACTCTCCAAAAATAGGAAAAATATCTTTGCCGTGTACTTTAAAGCCAGCGGTTTTTAATTGTTCCTCTACAAAAGGTTGCATTTCTTCGACTACATAAACCTTTTTATGTTTGTTAATAAACTTTTTTAGGTTTTCCATTGGCAGTGGATTTAACATTCCCAATTTATAAACTGATTTGTCTGGAAAAATTTCTTTTACATACTCATACGAAATTCCTGAAGTGATAAACCCCACATCTTTGGATAAAAGTTCTTCTGTGTTAAGAGTGGTCGCCTCAGAAAAGTTTTTTAGTTTTGGTTGTTTTTCAAGCAGGACTTTTCCCTGTCTTATCGCATTCATAGGCATCATCACATATTTTGCTGCTGGCACATTGAGTGGTTTTTTTATAAAATCAGGTTTAAAGTTTTCATTTATTTCCACCACACTTTTTGAATGCGCCACTCTGGTGGTAATACGCACTAAAACCGGAATATCAAATTTTTCGCTTATGGCGAAGGCCTCTTTTACAAAATCCTTGGCTTCCTGTGAATTAGCTGGTTCTAAAACAGGCACTTGGGCAAATTTCCCCAACACCCGATTATCCTGTTCGTTTTGTGAGGAATGCATACCAGGATCGTCCGCCGATATCACTACAAGCCCTGCGTTTATTCCAGTATATGCCAGCGTCATAAACGCATCCAAAGCCACATTTAAACCCACATGTTTCATAGTGACCAGCGCACGGGCACCTCCTAAAGACATACCTGTGGCTACTTCTAGTGCTACTTTTTCATTTGTGGACCACTCGGCGTAAACGCCTTCGTATTTTACATAATTTTCTAATATTTCCGTGGAGGGTGTGCCTGGATATCCCGCGGCGCATTTTACTCCCGCCTCGTATGCCCCTCTCGCTATAGCTTCATTACCTGACATTAATATTCTTTTACTCACATTTGCTCCATTTTTTTGTTAAATTTTACTTACATCTCCGGCAGTTAATATTTTTACTTTTTTAGCCGTAAGTTTTACTATGGACTCATCTGTTTTGTCCACTCTAAAAACTAAAACCGCATTGTTATTATTCTTTTCCACAAACGCATACATATATTCTATATTTATTTCTTCATCTTTAAATACTTTAAGTACCTTATCCAGCCCGCCAGGAGTATCTTCCACCTCCACCGCGATAATGTCTGTGGTCTTTACCACCACATTTGCTTCTTTTAAAACTTTAACGGCTTTATCAGGTTCATCCACAATAATCCGTAGGACACCAAAATCTTTAGTATCCGCGAGAGCCAGTGCCCGAATATTTACGCCTGTTTTTGCGAGAATTTCTATGACCTGTGCCAACCTACCAGCTTTATTTTCAAGAAAAATTGAAAGTTGAACTATTTTCATAAACACCTCCAGAGAACGGGTTCTATTTTATATCTTTCTCTTATCTATTATTCGCTTTGCTTTGCCTTCGCTTCTCGCTATAGTCTTTGGCTCCACCAGTTTCACTTTTACCCCTATCCCGAGTATAGTAAATATTTCTTTAGCTATCTTTTTTTCCAAATCTTCTAGTACTTTTATCTCATCTGAGAATATTTTTTCGTTTACTTCCACTTGGACTTCCAATTCATCCAGTCCGTGTTCAGCCCTATCTATAATTATCTGATAATGCGGTTCCACTCCCTCTATGTTCATTATGACCATTTCTATTTCTGACGGGAACACATTTACCCCTCTGATAATAAGCATATCATCTGTTCTACCACTGAGACGCTCCATTCTCCGTAATGTCCTGCCACACGCACACTGTGTGGGAAGCAGACGGGTGATATCGCGCGTCCGATACCGAATAAGTGGAATCCCTTCTTTTGTGATACAGGTAAAGACCAGTTCTCCCGCCACTCCATCCGGCACATTTTTCCCAGTCGCAGGGTCTATTATTTCCGGAATAAAATGATCTTCAAATATATGTAGTCCATTTTTTTGCAGACACTCATTTGCGACTCCAGGTCCCATTATTTCAGAAAGCCCGTATATATCCAGCGCGTCTATGCCCCACATTTTTTCTATGTCGCGGCGCATATTTTCCGACCAAGGCTCGGCACCGAATAAACCTGCTTTGAGTTTAAGTTTTGATCTGTCGAGATGCATTTCTTTGGCTGTCTCAGCCAGGTTAAGCGCGTATGAAGGCGTACAGGTGAGCATTGTAGAACCGAAGTCCTCCATAATTTTTAACTGCCTCTGCGAGTTGCCACCTGACACTGGTATGACAGTCGCACCGAGTTTTTCCGCGCCATAATGCACTCCCAAGCCGCCTGTAAAAAGTCCATACCCGTAAGCATTATGAATTATGTCATCTTTTGTACCACCCGCCATAGTAATACAACGCGCAATAAGTTCAGCCCAGACTTCAATATCATTTTTAGTATAGCCGACCACAGTCATTTTTCCAGTAGTCCCAGAAGAAGCGTGTATCCTACAAATATCTTTCATAGGAGCGGCAAAAAGCCCGTAGGGATAATTATCCCGCATATCTTGTTTTGTCGTAAACGGCAGTTTCGATAAATCAGCTACGCTTTTTATATCTTTTGGTGAGACGCCTGCCTCATCAAATTTTTTTTTGTAAAAAGGCACTTTTTCATAAACGCGGCGAACCGTTTTTATAAGCCTTTCTGATTGCAGTTTTTCCAATTCCTCGCGAGACATACTTTCCGCTTTAGAATAAAATTCCATTTTTCACCAGCTCCTTTCCTTTTTTAAAAGCAGCTATGTTCATTTCCACTGCTTTCCCGACGCGTTTTTCAAAAGCTGTTTTAAACTCCGTGGCTTCATAATTTAAAAACTTACATAAGGCGCCAGTCATAATACTATTGAGCGCCCTAATATCTCCAAGGTTCTCCGCTTCTTCAGTCCCATTTATAAAATAAGTTTTTTTATGATTGAGGGCTTTTCTGACTTCGGGATATGGGGCGGCACCGTTTAGATACATCCCAATAGGTGTGATTTGTTGTGTATTTACAACGACTTCGGTTTTTTCGGTAATGTGGTCTTTCCAGCGCAGAGCTTCCATAAGTTCAAAAGAGAGAAAGTAATCTATATTGTTTTTCTCAGGCATAGGAGAAGCCACTTTTTTGCCAAGACGCACAAAACTATGCACGACTCCGCCTCTTTGTGACATCCCGTGAATTTCGGATTTTTTCACATCCAGCCCACGGGACATAGCTATATCAGAAATAATATCCGAAGCACTGACAATTCCCTGTCCGCCAACTCCCACGATTAGAATATCAATAGTATTTTTCATTTTGCTCCTGTGTAAATGTTAAACACAAGTATTTTACAGGATTTTATAGGTAGTGACAATATAAAACATTAGTAAATAAGAAATTAAAAAGGTGGGTTAAAGTTCGTGTTATATGTTTTTAATTTAAGTGCAAACTCGCAAAAAAGCAAAAACCTTTTTTTAATTGCCTTTTTTCAGCGCTATAAGTTTTATTATTGTTTTAGTAGCATTGTCAGGTTCTACCACAAGATAATATACCCCTGAGGCTAAGTTTGTCGGTGCCTTTTCTTTGTTAACTATTATTAAATCTCCAGTTTGTTTTAGTGGCAATGTATATTGATAGACAAGCCTGTAGGCAGCGGTGTAAAGTTTTACAGTGCAGACAGAACTTGAAAGCACTTTTTTCAACCGTACTGTAATATCTTCCCCTTCATTCCACGGATTAGGCCAGACCACATCGTGAGAAACTGGTGTGGGAGTTCCCGATATCCCCGGCGTGTTAGTATTTACAGCAGTGGCGGTAATGGTAGGTGTGCTCGTGGCTGATGGTATTAAAACAGTATGCGTTATTGTTGGAGTATTAGTGAGAGTCAGCGTTATTGTCGTAGTAAAGGTCACGGTAAATGTATTCGTCGGTGTTGCAGTTTCGGTGCTCGTCTGCGTCACGGTATTTGTAGATGTTTCAGTTACCGTCTCCGTGTGCGTGAAAGTCGGCGTGGGCGAAACTATAGGAGTGTTCGTAGAGGTCTCTGTTATTGTGGAAGTATTTGTCACAGTAAAAGTAGGGGTGACTGTGCCTGTCACTGTGGTTGTGCTTGTCATAGTAAAAGTCCCTGTAGGCGTACTGGTCTCTGTCATAGTGGGAGATGCCGTATGCGTCTGAGTTATAGTTGGCGTGAAAACTGGAGACACGGTCGCCGTAGCGGTCTTTGTAGCAGTTGCAGTTACCGTGCAAGTATTTGTCGGTGTTGAAGTATTTGTTTGCGTGGTTGTATTCGTAGGCGGAGGCGTATTAGAAGCCGTCGCGGTTGGAGTGTTGGTCTTTGTCGCCGTAGCAGTATTTGTTTGTGTAATTGTATTAGAATCTGTGGCAGTTGGTGTGGCTGTCTTTGTTGCTGTAACTGTATTGGTCTGAGTTCCAGTGTAAGAAACTGTCGCAGTCGGACTGGCAGTCTTTGTATAAGTAGCCGTGCTCGTTTTCGTAAAGGTAGGTGTGCTCGTGGCTGTTTTTTGTGGCGTATAAGTTGGTGTGATTGTTACCGTAGCCGAAGTGGTGCCTGTCGCAGTCACAGTGGCCGTCGGTATAGCACACATAATTTGCAAATCATCCACATAAAGTTTATTGCCGTTAGCAGTCCCCTTACCATCAAGAGTATTTAATATTATTATGAACCTAAGAGATTTTACAGTAGATATAGCTCCTTGTACCGTAGCCGTAACAGCCGATGCTCCCCAATTTCCAAGAAAACTCGACCACGGAATTGTCACTAATGTATATGAATTTGATAAGTTCGCAGTAATATCTGCAAATGGATAAGAACCATCTGTTATAGTCGGAGAAGTAAATCCCACCCTGAAAGCCACAGTGGAACCTGTACTTGCATTGCCTTTCATAGCAAAACGAATACCCGCGGTATTACTATAATTCACATCTGCTCCCGCCACTGGAGTAACAGGCATATCAAAAATTACACCTGGCCAGGTAGCAGTACTAGAAGTAAGATCCGCAGTATAAAGCCCAGCCACATTCCCCGAATAAGCATCAGCAGTAACAGTCATAGCTCCAGTCCCACCTGTATCCGCACCAATTAAAACAAGCCCATCCACATTATTAAGTTTTACTTGCCCATCCTCATAATTTGAAATCATTTTTGGATTGCCCCACACATATACCGGTGTCGGTGTAAAAGCCGCTATGGTTAAACTTGATTCGCTCTTTATGGCATTTGAGATATCTGTTGTTCCGGCAAGATTATTTACCGACCACATTGCCGTTCCTTTCATTCCCATTTGTTTTGCCCAATCTATTTTATCTTTCCAACCTTGCACATCTGTAAACCAAAGTCCACCATAAGAACCCTCTTTCGCCATAGTGTCATACGGAGGCGAAAAAGTTCCGTGTGCATTCCAAGCTGTTTTTGCAGAGACTTTTCCATATTCCCCATATGTAGGAAGTCCAAGAATAACTTTAGCTGGTGGGAAACCTCTATCATTTGTCATACTTTTATAAAAGCCGTATATGGATGACTCAAATGTCCATTGTTTACCATTTTTATCTGCACTTCCGGTCTGTGCTCCTCCAAACCAGCGAAGAGGTGCATTATAATTATTTCCCCAATCATAGCCCGACTGAATAGCGTAATCGCAATAGTTACCGAGTTGCCCAAAATCAAACCCCTGATCGTTTGCGCCAGTAGTCGTATAAAATGTCAGTATGGGAGTTGTTGAGTCATATGCTTTTGTAGCTCCAGTTTGAAGTTTGTTATAAAGTAACAACATTGTAGCTGTAAAATTATCCGTATCAGTAGCCGCTGGATATTCCCAGTCAATATCTACTCCGTCATACCCATACAGGGCAAGAAGAGCATATATATTATTTACGAAGTTGACTCGATTGGCAGCCGTGCAAGCGCCTGAGAATCCGCTGGAATTTCCGCTTCCACCGAGAGATATCAGTGCGTAGGTAGAGTTTGTGTGTGCAGGACCTGTTATACCTGTTTTGCCTGCGGCAGTCATACTAATGGTACCGTTTGAGGCAGGGATTCCGAAAGCATCAATGACATGACTATATGTATTCCAGTCTATAGCTGGCATAGTACCTGCCCAGTTAATATATCCCATAGACAAATATCCACCAAGACTTGCTTTTGCATTTACCACGGGCACCATAAAAACCATCAGCCCCAATACTACAAAAATTCCCCTCATAACTTTTTTCATAGTAATATTTCTCCTAAAAAACATTTATAACAATTTTAAACTTTCACGCTTGTCTCTCTAATTATTTAAACTACCTTGTTTCAGCACTATAAGTTTTATTATTGTTTTAGTAGCGTTGTCAGGTTCTACCACAAGATAATATACCCCTGCCGCTAAGTTTGTTGGTGCTTTAGCTTTGTTCACTATTATTAAATCTCCATTTTGTTTTAGTGACAATGTATATTGATAGGCAAGTCTGTAAGCCGCGGTGTAAAGTTTTACCGTGCAGACAGAATTCGAAAGCGCTTTTTTCAACCGCACTGTAATATCTTTTCCTTCATTCCACGGATTAGGCCAGACCACATCTCGGTCTACAGCTGTAGGAGTTCCCGATGCCCCCTGAGTAGCTGTGACAGTGGCTGTCATAACAGGCGTACTCGTGGCTGATGGTATTGAAACAGTACGCGTTATTGTTGGAGTGTTAGTGATAGTCAGCGTTATGGTCGTAGTAAAGGTCACGGTAAATGTATCCGTAGGTGTCGCAGTTTCAGTACTCGTCTGCGTTACGGTATCAGTAGAGGTTTCAGTTACCGTCTCTGTATGCGTGAAAGTTGGCGTTGGTGAAACTATAGGAGTATCCGTAGAGGTCGGGGTTATCGTGGAGGTATTTGTCACAGTAAAAGTAGGTGTGGCTGTGCCTGTCACCGTGGCTGTGCTCGTAATAGTAAAAGTCCCTGTAGGTGTACTGGTCTCTGTAATAGTGGGAGATGCCGTATGGGTCTGAGTTATAGTCGGCGTGAAAACCGGAGACACGGTAGCCGTAGCGGTCTTTGTAGCAGTTGTAGTATTTGTCTGTGTAATTGTATTTGTATTTGTAGCAGTTGATGTGCTTGTATTTGTCGCTGTAGTTGTACTTGTCTGCGTACTTGTATTAGACACTGTAGCAGTGGGTGTGCCTGTCTTTGTCGCTGTAGCAGTATTTGTCTGCGTCCCTGTATTTGAAGCAGTCGCAGTTGGTGTGAAAGTTTTTGTAGGTGTAGCCGTTTTCGTGCTCGTAAATGTAGGTGTAGTAGTATAAGTTGGTGTGACAGTTGTGGTGGCTGTCTTAGTCGGCATTGTTCCACCATATACCATTATCTCGTCCAGATTCCAGGTATTATTCAAACTGTTAATTGCCACTCCTGTATTATCTGAAATTGCCCAATTAATTGCTCTCGCATATGGAAGAAGTTGAGTTATACTTGTGAAATTTGCATTCCCTTGTCCCCAAGATGGTTTTGTAAATAAAGACCACGGGATTGTCATTATGGTGGCAGTGGCAGGCAAAGTTACTTTATATCTCCAATATGACGAATCCGTGATATTGCTGGTGACAAGCATTACCAGATAATCTACAGTAGCGCTTTTTGTTCCATACTGCCAAAACTGTATTCCTGTCGTTCCACTAATATTTATAGTATTCCCTGAAGCATCCAAATCTGTAGTCACAGCTACTGAAGGCCAGTTTGTATTTCCTTTTATGTCGGCTTTTATTTGCATTCCAAGACCTGTGCTACCCATTGCATAGGTAGCATTTATAGTGGTGCTTACTGTACAAAATTTACCCACCTGTGTTTCATCCGCCCAAGTAGTCCACGCACCACCGAGGAGATTTGTCGCCATATCTCCATCTTCAAAATTGTCTATCATAATTGCAGCTGATGGATCCACGGTTGGTGTAAATGTAGCTGTAGCCAATGGAACTACCCCCGCACAGCTGGCTGTCCTTATGGCAATAGGAAGATCAGTAGCTCCCTGTCCTTGCCCCAACTGCCATATGGCTATTCCAGGTTGCCCATTTGATTTTGCCCAAGCTATTTTATCCGTGAACGACTGTGCTGTATTGACATAATATCCGTTAATAATTGCTTCTTTTTTTTCTGCATCATAAGTCCCGCCAGTTCTTGTTATAGTGTTTTCGGCAATTTCATTGCACGAACTATTCGTAGCATAAAAAGGCAAGCCCATAATATTCTTTGCTCTCAAAAGTCCTTTTGTGTTCATCATCTCTTCCATACCATATATTGATTGTTGAATCTTCGAACCAGTTTGAGTAGTTATAGTACCTACGCTTGTATTCTTCAATGGGGCATTCCAATTCTGCCCCGCAGCCGCTCCGCACCAACCATACCCAGATTGTACCGCATAGTCGCAAGCATTATAAAGTGCTGCCCAATCAAACCCCGCATCTAAGGTAGCTACTGGAGTGTAAAAAGTAAGTTGTTTTGGCAAACCGTCAAAGCCATTCGGAGAAGCTTTTACTGCTGCGTATAAATCCACCATAAAAGCAGTAAAGTTAGCTTTATCAGCAAGTGCTGGAACTTCCCAATCAATATCCACACCATCATAATTATTATCATTCATAAATTTCACAATATTGGTAATGAAAGTAGCCCGATAAGTTGCACTACACGCGCTCGAGAAACCCCAGCTTCCTGTTTGTCCTCCGACCGAGTACATTGCCCTACAGTTATTAATATGTGCCGTAGTTACCAGCGACGCTCCTCTAAGATATCCAGCTGTATTCAGCGTTCCATTATTTTGTGGAATTGCGAAGGTATCTATAAGGTGAGAGACTGCCGCATAGTCCACTTGATTAAGATCAAAACTTAAAAAAGAAGAATCTGGGCAATATCCAAAAACCAACATACATGTATTTCCAGCATACGCCCCAGTTGTCATAAAAAGCGACATAGCCAAAACTATCGCCACTATTAATTTCTTTATTTTTTTCACAAAACACCTCGTGTCCCTGTAATATTTTGTAATAATTATCATTTTTTATGATAACCCTAAACAAAAGTAAAAATAGTATAACACATTCTATATATAAGACAACTTAGATAGTGAAATGTTTCGGATAAAATCGAGAATATTCAGAATATATATGTGAAATACTGGATTTGGCATTTTTAATACTTTAGCCCTTTCAGCGAACTTTTCAGTCGCCTATGGAGTACACACCTGCCTTATGGACACCCCAGACTCCTACTCCTGTATTGCTTCAAACTCTAACGAACAAAAGTAATAGCAACCCTTTTTACTCCAAACCATTGATTATTTGCTGTTTTATTTAATATAATCAACCACGATATGGTTTCCAAAAATATCGTTATATGCCATAGATATGCTTGTTACATCGCTCCACGCAATTGTCTGATTCGTCAAAATATGATCCGTGATATCGGTGGTAAAAGTTGGAGAATTGTATAATTGTGTAGCAGCACTTCCGTTTATTTCTATTAAAAGTTTATCTATCAGCACCCGCGGGTCTATTGTGGCAGAACCATCGCTAAGCTTATATACCCAATTTATCTCGTGTATAGTATCGTCACCATTCAAAATCACTGTAGGCAAAGCAAGCGCCTGATATTTTATGATATTTGATTGATCCGGTACTGCAAATGTCAGAGTCGTTGAATCATAGGAAGCTATATAATTACCGGCGGGAGGTATTTTTTCTATCCAAGCCATAGTATAACTACTGTTCATAGTACCTATATTATTAATTTCACTTGATGTTGACTCAATCCCCGAACCGACTGCCCCCTGCATTCCTATCGTTGCTGGATAAATTCCAGAAGAATTAGCTATCACTACAGTAAGTCTATATCCTTTTATCGTAACAGGACTATTTATGGTAGGCGTTAAATCTGTTCCGTTAAAAGTACCTCCTGCCACGCCATACATAATAAAATATCTGTAAAAAACATCTTCCAGAACATCAATAGTGCCGTTTCCATCCACATCAGGATTATTCACCAAAGAAGCAAATGTCCCGTTGCTAAATGCATACGCACTGATATCGCTTGCGCTAATAGGTATTTCACTGCCTAAAGGATTATGTGAAGGTTCTGCCGCGCTGGCAGTAAAAGACAATGCTCCTAAATTAATTGAGCTCACACCATCTCCCAAGCTATTTAAAGGCAGCGACTCCACTCCATTACTTAAGGTAAGATATCCCACATAATGATTTGACACATCTGCAAAAACCATTCCTACAGGCTTGTCTTTATCCGTGCTAACTTCAAAAGAACCATCCGTAACATTCGAAATTGAATACTGCCCTTCATTATTAAAAACTATAATTTTTGCTACTTCTACCGCCTCAAGTGAAGATACTCCCGTTGATGAAACATTGTTAAAACTTCCTTTTATTTTTAATTTACTGTCATCAGTTGGTCCCGCTGTCGCCACGGCAGTTGGTGAAGAACTCTTCTGACAACCAGACATAAAAACACCAAACACCACAATAAAAATTAAAAGAAATAATAAAATTGGTTTTTTCATTTTTTATCCTCCTCTATTTTTCATCCCACTATTATATTTGAATTTTTTTCGATTTTCCAGAAAAGCATCACAATACAAACATCAATCCCCACCTCAGTCTTTCAATGATATTTGCCTTTGCAGTAATTAGGAATTAGAAACTATTCCTTTGTTTTCAGGGTATTTGAAACCTTATTGCCAGACTCGCGCCGTAGATATCGCTGCCACCCCATTCATATGAAGCGCCTATGATAAATATAGGAAACTTAAAGTCAAGTCCGCCTATCAGCCGGAAATCTGTGCTTTTAGGAGGTTTTGTATTTGTGCTTTTTGCTTCCACTGTACCAGTTGCCTGATCATTTGGATCGCTTACTGGCGACATAGTCACATTGCTTTTTATGCTAAGACCAGCATTATTTACTCCAGAGTTAAGATTTACTCCCACTCCTATATATGGATTAAGAAAAAACAAACTTTTATTTAAAATAAATTTCAAACCTAAACTCTGTATATTCCAATCCACATCCGCAGTGACTGTAACATCATACCGAGTATCGTATGGTATTGTATTCATAGTATTTTGTTGCGTATTTGAGTTGAGCATTTTAACTCCGATATTGCCTGCATAAGAATCAAAAGAGACAAGCGAAATCAAACCAAAAATATTTTCTGCTTTGTCCGCTATAATTTCAAATCTGGTTTCCACTCCCCAGGAGTTCATTCCTAATCTCACTTCGGTATCTTCTTGCTTCAAAGTATAATTAAATCTAAAACCTCTTACTCCTAAATCTGTTTTTATCGGCATAAATGGCAGCCCTGTTTTCAAATGAAAATTAATCGCTGGATACGGTAGCTGAAAATTAGAAGGAATTTTATCAAAACTATCTTTTGGCACATATTGCAAGTCCAGAGATTTCAGCCCATCGAGATTAATTTTACTCATTGTGGCTCCCACCTGTACTCCAAACCCCACTCCTGGAAACTCACATATATTTGCCGTATAATTATTTCCCAGAGTCGCATTAAAAGGCATCATTTTTCCAAACTCATTATTTACATAACTTACCAGTTTGTCCATATCGGGTTGGGCTAACACAGTGGCGGCATCAAGGGTCACCATAAAATCATTTAGGTCTGTCTGTGTGGTGGCAGTCGCATAAGGCACAGCACAAAATAAAAGCAAAGTCGCCAGTAAAACCAGTTTAATCTTTTTCACAAATAACCTCCGTTATAATTTTATTTATATTTTAAATCTTCATTTGCAATAAGAGTATATCCCATACGCCCAAAAAGTCAAGAAGCCGCAAAAGTTCTCAGTCGGTATTGTTTTCTTTGCTTTGCTATGCTATAATTATTTTTGCACTTGGGAGTATATAACTCGTCTAAGCAATTAAACATTTTATTGGGGTGTAAATGAAAATCAAGAACTTTATTAAAACACTTTTGATAGTTTGTATTTTATGCCTTCCAAGTTTTCTTTTAGCAGATGTTCCAGCAGGCGCTCCGTCCGCAAAAAATATTCTTGTAATTCAAGACAGTAGTTTTAACTTTACCCAACTCATTCACGAATTAAAAAATGATAGCAATTCCTGTACTACAGGCACAGGCCCTTCTAATATCGTTACCACTATAAACTGTAACTCAGATGCGGACTGGCCTGCGAGTCTCGCTGGCTATGATCAGGTGTGGGATTTGCGTTGGAACGGCGCCACTTATACCCTCAACGGAGCTATGGCCACGGCTCTGCAGGGAGTGCTCAGTAGCGGGGGCGGCGTGTTTATCCTCGGAGAAAATCCTGGTTGGGACAAACCTGGAATAACAGCCTTTGTCAATTCAGTTACCACCGCTGGAAATTTTAATACTTCTGGAAGTACCACTGGTGGCGGTACCGAAACTGACATTCTTAACGCCAGTGCTTGTACTTCAGCTGAGAATTTTAGTACTGACTATCTTAACCTTGCCACCTGCAATGGGGGGACAGTTACCTCTGAGTTCCCTGGTTGGATAAAGGTCGCAGAGCTCGCTGGTGGCTTTGGAGTAATCACCAACCCCACAGGAGCTTACGCAATAGGCGTAGCTTTTATTTCATCAGTCCTCAAAGCGCCTTATAATAGCGGAAAACTTTTTGTCTGGTATGATGAACAAGCTTTTAGACCTCCACACTCCAATTGTGGTGCCAACGCAAGTATGTGTACTGTAAAAAACATAATGGATTTTCTTGTGATAGCCAATACCACTCCCACTATCACTCCTACTTTGGTTCCAAATACAGAGACCGCCACACCCACTATCACCAACACAGCCACTCCTACTTTTACGGTAACGGACACCAGCACTGCCACGCAAACAATGACTGACACTCAAACAATGACTGTCACTCCCACCACTACCTCGACTGATACAAGCACCGTGACTTCTACCATAACGCCTACAGCTTCAGTTACCCTTACTAATACGCCACTGCCTACTGCCAGTATTACCCCGACCGCCACCGCCACTGTAGCGGATTTTTCTTTGGTATTAATTATCAATTACCCTAATCCTACAAGTTCTTCCACTTGGATAGTTTATGACCTGACTCTCGCCTCACAAGTGACTGTGAATATTTTTACCATTAGCGGAGAGAAGCTAGCAGAACTTAAACAAGATGGTAACGCAGGAAGAAATAAAATATTTTGGGATGGAAAAAACAGAACCGGACAAGAAGCCGCCACTGGCGTTTATATCTATTCTATAGAAGCAGTGTCTGGCAACAACAAAAAAATGATTATGAGCAAACTGTCTGTAGTAAAATAAATTATTGTATTTCTTTCTTCCCTGCCAATTGCCCGCAAGCCCCAGCGATATCTGAGCCCTTTTCTCTTCTTATAAAAGCCTTTACCCCAGCATCCACAAGCACTTTTTGAAACTTTAAGGTCACTTCTCTGGCTGGTTTATGATAGTCCTTTTCGCTCACGCTGTTATAAGGAATAAGATTTATTTTATAATCCAGTCCTTTTAAAAGTTTCAAAACTTTTAAAGCATCATCCGGAGAATCATTTAACCCCTTGAATAAAATATATTCAAACATAACTGGTTCTTTGTGTTTGGCATTGTAATATCTTGCCGCCGCTATCACTTCTTTTAAAGAATATTTTTTTGTTATTGGCATAAGTTTATACCGTATGTTGTCATCCGCTGTGATTAAAGATATGGCCAGATTAAATTTATATTCAGAGTCAGCGATTTCTTTTATCACTGGCACTATGCCAGCTGTCGACACTGTTATTCGGGTCTGAGAAAAATTATGTCCTTTCGCATCGGACAATATGTCTATCGCTTTTAAAACATTTTCCTTGTTTAAAAAAGGTTCTCCCATTCCCATAAAAACTATAGAATCAATTTTTCCGCCCGCTTCCGCCTTTGCCGCTTCAAATTCATTTATGATTTCTCCCACAGTCAAGTCCCTTATAAACCCAAGCTCTCCCGTGGCGCAAAACCTACAGCCCAAGGCACACCCTGCCTGTGAAGAAATACAAAGAGAGACCCTTTCTTCACCAGGTAAAATAACGCTTTCTACACAGACGCCATCTTCAAATTCAAAAAGCAGTTTTTTGGTGCCGTCCACTTTGGACTCTTGTTTATCTTTTATATTTATCTTAGATATGTAAAATTGTTGTTCCAACATTTCCCTTATGTCTGGCGAAAGATTTTTCATAGCCGCTATCTCTTTCACTTCTTTACGGCGCAACCAATCCCAAATTTGTCCTGCGCGAAACTTTGGAAAGCCCAAAGAGATAACTCTTTTTTCCACTTCTTTAAACTCTAAATTTTTAAGGTCCTGTTTAGCCACTTTTTTTCCTTTAAACTTTTACGGTTTCTTTCACCGGAGATTTTTTTCCTTGTTTTTCAGCCACTCTTCCTGCCTGTAAACAAAAACTTTCAAACCGCGCTTCCAACAATTGCGGATAAGGATTGCCATCCGCTTCTATAGTTAAAAACGGCATTCTGTCATTTTCTTTAAACCCCAGGTCTTTGAGCTTCATTCCCGCTTTATCATAAGCTTCCATTTGACTCTTATAATCCAAATTGTTAGCAGCTATGCCTTCGGTATATCTGACAGGCATACAAGAGAATGGGCCTATATTCACTACTCCAGCATACTTTGTAAAGACATCTCTAAGCGTGACTCCCAAAATCATTCCGGGCTCACCTTTTAAAGATTTAGGCAGTATGTGTTCTGAATATTTTACTATATCATCAATGTCCACGGCTTCCGCCACATACAGGTCTGATTTTTCCAGCAGTTTTTTTATTTTAAGTTCTATATGCCTTTGCGTCACATCAGTGACTACAAACTCTAACCAGCCCAGCATAGTGTATTCAGGAATATGCAATTTGTTTTTTATCATATAGGTCAGATAATACAGCCACTCAGAAATATGTGCTGTCCTTGCCACGAACCCTTTTTCCGCCAACCGCTTGGCTATGCTTTTATTTGAGAAAGCATCTCTGCGGACAAATATCTCTCCCATAATAGACACTTCTGGAGCATCGTGTAATTTCATTTTCAGCGGAATTTCTTTAAGCACTTTGGCAGACCTTTTCAACTGCTCGTAAAATTTAATTTCCGATGACCCATCCAACGCGGCTACTATTTTCTCGCGTTCTTTATCCAGCACTTTTTCTCCAGCTTTTGGGTCCTGTGCCAATGTCCAGATAGAATTGCGAATATCATCCAGCACATCTCCTGTCACAAGCGCGCGCCACGCGTCTATCATAAGCGATGGCCCAAAGCCAGTATAGCGCTCTTCGTTTGCGAGAGAAATTATTGCCACATTTTCAAGTTTTCTTTCTTTTATAAGCATATTCATAAACACATGGTATTGCCCGAGCCGGCAATAGCCCGCGGCTTTCGGTTGAAACACTATGAGCTTTTCATTATTATCCTTACGGTTTTCAAGATATTTTAACATAGACCCTATGCACAAAATCATAGGCAAGCATTCTTTCCCTGTAGTCACAGCGCGCCCAAGCCTTAGCGTCTCTTTATCAGAGACAGTATTGGCTTCTGCTCTCACTCCCGCTTTTCTAAACCCCGCGGCGACAAGTTCAGTTTGAAAATCCCCCATATTTGGAATTATCATTTTTACACTCGGGTCTGTAATTTTTGTTTTTACGCCTTTTGAGTCCACAAAAAATATTCCGGTCTCTTCCACAGCCACGCGCGCTGGCACATAAGCGCTGTGCACTACAGCGGTCGCTGTCTTTCTTATTTCAATATAATTTTTTACCACATCAATAAACGCTTCTACTCTGGTGTCCACTCCCGCATCCGCTGTGTGTCCATCAATTTCAAGGGTGAGCGAGGGTTTATCTTTCATAATGCGTCTGAAGTAAGTGACCATTACCGAGTCAATCGCACATAAGAAATTAGTTATATACATTCCAAAAAGTTGATTATCTTTTTTAACTATCTGGGAGGCCTTTATCATTTTCTGCCCGATTTCCCAGTGCATATATTCATCGTGTGGGGGTTCCACTATTTCATATTCCAAAGGCAACATATCAAAAGGAATTATGGAATAGCCGCGTGAAGTAAGTTTCTTCGGAATCCCTTTGTTGGTATCATCGTTAAACGCATTATGCGGCGCTCCAAAAAGCACCACAGCTGTCCTTTCAGGATGTTTGTGAAGCTCTGTTAAAAACTGTTTGCCGAGCTCTTTTTTCTCATTATAAAATTCGCTCTGAGCCTTGACTGCTTTGTCAAAAGCCGCAGCTGTCTTTTCCCTATCAAACCCTATTTTTATTCCTATTTTTATAAAGGCCTCTTTTTCCGCTTCCACGCCTTTTGCAAAATTAAGAGTAGGATTAATGACTTTCTTTTCCAAGCCCTTGCCTTTAAATACCTGTTTCA
Source organism: uncultured bacterium (assembly GCA_903837445.1). GTDB lineage: Bacteria > Oederibacteriota > PGYV01 > PGYV01 > CAILUR01 > CAILUR01. The sequence continues at coordinate 27,352 of CAILUR010000047.1, forward strand.
TAGTAAACGCTTCGCCTTGCGTAAAAATACAAGTGGCGGAAAACTCTTTTCTTGTGGCGCCATTTTCCACATGCATTTCTTCCACATGCGGCATAAAAATATAATCTGGATTTTTTTCTATCAGGTTGCTAAAGAGTGCTAAAGAAATTTGGGCAGGATAGCAAAACGAAGTGGTCTGCATATGTAAAGCATCCGCATTCATTTCTTCTGCAGTGACAATCTCACACCCCAAATGCGCAAAGAAGTTGTAGTAAAGGGGAAACATTTGTATCGCTATAAAGGATTTATTTATCCCTATGCGTGGAGCTTTTTTAGATATGGGAAGCGCTGGGCAATATTTTCCAAAAGCCAATTCGTTTCTTTTTACCACATAGTCCAAATCATCTTGGTCCACTTCTATTTTAAATCTCTGATTATAATACTTGTTGCAAGCGCCACCAAAAGGATAGGCCTTGCCTTCTATTTTTATCATATTGATTTTACATTTCAAATCACATTTTTCTTTGCCACCATTACATATGAAAGGTTTTTCATTTATTACTTCTCTTTTTATCAGTTCGCTCAAATCATATTTTTCTTCAGTGAGCAGTCCGAGCGCTAACCTTTTTTTTATTTCAAGCGCCACTCCAAAAGCTCCCATAAGTCCTGGATCTGGCGGCACCACTATAGGTTTTTTCAAAATTGCTGCCATTGCGAGAGGTACTGCCTTGTTATAACAGACGCCCCCCTGCATAAAAACTTTTGCGCCAACAGGTCTGTGCCCTTTTACTCGATTGACATAATTAAAACAAATGGAATAGACCAGCCCTGCGAGAATATCTTCAGTGCTTATGCCCTCGTGGCTAGCATTTTTTATATCTGAAGAAATAAATGCCGCGCACTGATCGTTAAAATTAGGCGGTTTTTTTGCCAGGATTGCCCTGTCAGCTATCTCCGTGTAATCCACGCCAAGCGACTCATACGCTGCTTCTTCCAAAAAGGAACCTGTGCCTGCCGAACACGCTTCGTTCATTGCGTAATCAGAGGCGACTCCAGCGGTAATGTGAGTATATTTTGCGTCCTGCCCGCCTATTTCAAAAATCGTGTCCACTTCAGTATCAAAATACACTGCCGCAGAAGCGTGCGCTATTATTTCATTTATTATGCCTACGGTCAAAGAATAAAGCCCGGCAATCTGTCTGCCCGACCCTGTGACGCCTATGCCAGAAATATTTACTGGAGTAGTGCCGATATCTTTGAGGAGACTTATGTAGCAGTTACGGGAAGCTTCCACAGGATTTCCGTTAGTACGCAAATATATGGAAGAAAGAATTTTATCATCACTGAGCCGCAAGAGCACTGCTTTCGTAGTGGTAGAACCCACATCCAAACCTATCACACATTTATCGTGAGCTTTGAGCACGCCTCTTTCGTTCTCTCTGAAAGTAACCAGCTTCTCAGCTGATTTCAAAGACTCCAAAGTGGCAAAACTTGTCATCCCTTCGTTAAAAAGTTCTTCAGTTATCTTCGCGCCTTTTTCAAAAGCGGCAATCGCTGCGCCAAGGGCTTCAAAATACGGAGCTTCTTCAGGCACAGTGATATTTTTTATTTTTTTCTTTACATCTTTTATGACTGCTTTATTTTTAGCAGTCCCGCCAGTAATAAGCACATTTTCGTGTGGCACTTTCATTACCAGTTCTACTATTTTCTCGCCTATCATTTCGCATAAACCCGCTGTCACATTTGAAACAGGCACTCCTTTGTTGAGCGCGTGCGTACAATCGGATTTACAAAATACAGAACACCTGCCCGATACACCATAGGGTTCTCCAGTCACAGCCGCTTCCACGGCTTCTTCTATTGACAGGTCCATTCTTTTTATCTGTTGTAAAAAGAAATCCCCTGTACCTGAGGCGCATTTATTTCCAGTAGAGATACCTGTCACTTTTAAATTATGGTCCAATCTGTAAACTATAAAGGTCTCGCCACCAGCAGAAACTACGGCATCATATTTCTCACCTTTTGCGACAAAAGAAAGCGCCGCTTCCACAGCTTCTGGTTCTGTTATGGATGGCACATTTACAAATTCGCGAAAGCGTCTGCCTGTGACCAACACTTTATGATTAGTAGGATTAAGTTCTCTGACCACTTCAGCAAAAATTGCCTTGGGGTTTCCGTCGTGCTCTTTTCTGATAATTCTTTCAATATGGTAGGTCTCATCTTTTTTTGTGAGTTCTACAGCGCTTATAGTTGAGGCGCCCAAGCAAATACCAAAAGCTTTTTTATTCATATGTTTGTCTCCTAAAGGAATAAAATATGATTTTTAAAATATCATTTGAATATATTACTCTAAAATGCCACCGCTGACAAGTATTTTTAATAGAAAATCCGTTTTCCCCCATATTTTTATGGGTAAATTTTATGTTTTGACTTTTTTATGAGTGTAGTTTACAATTATCAAATGTTTCACCAAGGAGAACACTTTGATACCTGAGAAAGAATACGACATAATAGTGATAGGCGCAGGACACGCTGGTGTAGAAGCCGCGCTTGCCGCTTCCCGTATGGGAATGCACACAGCGCTTTTCACCATTGATATGGATAAGATAGCCCATATGTCCTGCAACCCTGCCATAGGCGGTCTTGCAAAAGGCCAGTTGGTCAGGGAAATTGATGCCCTCGGCGGAGAAATGGCACTTGCCACAGACGCCACTGGGATTCAATTTAAAATGTTAAATGCCCGCAAGGGGCCAGCTGTCCGTGCCCTTCGCGCTCAGGCTGATAAGAAAGCATATTCGGCCTATATGACCACTGCAGTAGAAAATCAAGCGCACCTTGATGTAAAAATGGCTATGATAGAAAAAATAACAATGTCTGATAATCGGGTGGACGGCGTGCTCACTCAGACCGGCACTTTTTTCAAAGCCAAAGCCGTGATAGTCGCTACAGGTACTTTTTTAAATGGAACTATTTTTATCGGCTTACAAGCTTTCCCTGGAGGCAGGTCAGGAGATATGCCTTCAGTAAAGCTCTCTGCGTCCCTGCAAGCACTCGGTTTAAAAATAGGACGGTTGAAGACAGGCACTAATCCACGGGTGGATAAAAAGACTCTTGATTTTTCAAAATTCATACCACAACCAGGCGATGCTATCCCTGTGCCTTTTTCTTTTTCAAACAAAATAATATCCCAACCACAAATGCTCTGCTATATGGCAAGAACAAATCTTGCCACGCATAAAATAATTACCGATAACCTTGACAAGTCCCCGCTTTACAGCAAAACAAATAAAATGATAACAGGCATTGGCCCACGCTACTGTCCTTCTATTGAAGATAAAGTAGTCAAGTTCAGTGAAAAAACATCTCACCAAATTTATATAGAACCTGAAGGTCGCGATACAAACGAAATGTATTTAAATGGTTTATCCACTTCCCTACCACGCGAAGTGCAGCTCGCTTATATAAGGTCTATTGAGGGTTTTGAAAAAGCAGAAATAATGCGCCCGGGCTACGGCATAGAATATGATTTTGTCCCACCCTCACAAATAAATCACACTCTGGAATGTAGAACTCTTCCTGGCTTATTTTTAGCAGGTCAGATAAACGGCACCTCTGGTTATGAAGAAGCCGCAGCGCAAGGTCTAGTGGCAGGAATAAACGCCGTAAAGAAAATACGCGGAGAAGCGCCTTTTCTTCCAGATCGTTCCGAAGGCTATATAGGCGTTATGTTGGATGATTTGGTCACAAAAGAACTGGAAGAACCTTATCGTTTATTTTCCTCGCGCGCCGAATATCGTTTGATTTTAAGAAATGATAATGCTGACATAAGGCTTATGGCATATGGCAAGAGCTTTGGTCTGGTGAGCGATGAAAGTTATAATAGAATGTTGCGTAAAAAAGATTTTTTTGCCACTCAATCAAAATTATTTGAAAACACTTGGCTCAAACCAGATGCTGTTATCAATAATATGCTGTCCTCCATAGGTTCAGCAGAGCTCACTGCCCCTGTCACAGCAACACAACTTTTGAAAAGACCTGAGGTTTTTTATTCCGACATAAAAAAAATCCTCCCTATGGCAGAGACACAGCCCGAGGACTTTGAAGAATATTTTGAAACGAGTGTAAAATACGAGGGCTATATAAAAAACCAATATGATTTGATAGAAAGGTTCAAAAAACTCGAGACCAGACAAATTCCCGCCACATTTGATTACTCAAAATATAGTGGGTTTTCAAAAGAAGCGGTTGAAAAATTAGTAAAACTGCGTCCCCCCACTATAGGAATCGCCTCCAGAATTCAAGGCGTGTCCCCAGCAGACTTATCAGTCCTACTAATTTTAATGGAAAAAGAAGACCGTCCCGACAAATAATGTTGACACATGTTATACCTGTTGCTATAATATGCCCTGTTTTCAAGTGTTCTTTTTAATTAGCTGCGCCGGGGTGGCGAAATGGCAGACGCAGCGGACTTAAAATCCGCAGGGCCTTACCCGCCCATGTCGGTTCGAGTCCGACCCTCGGCACCAAGAATTTTTTTCCCTGCTTCAGTCACTTATCAAAAGCAGAATATCAAATAACAAAAGACGCGGGGTGGAGCAGCGGTAGCTCGTTGGGCTCATAACCCAAAGGTCATTGGTTCAAATCCAATCCCCGCAACCAATAAAAAAAGGTCGGCAGAAATGCCGACCTTTTTGTTTTTTATTTTCAAAAATAATTTATTTCTTCTTCTTTCCATCCGTGATTACAAAGACTGTTTCTCCGTCTTTTACAAGTCCCAGTTTTTGTCTTGCCACATCTTCCACATATCCAGCATCATTATATATTGTCTGTTTTCTTAATTCGCCTTTTGAAATATCTTGTTTCAGGGTTTGGATGTCTTTAAGTAAGGCATTTTTTTTCAAAGTAACCGTTACTAACTCAAATAAAATCTTAAAAAACAAAAAAGCAAAAACTGCCCCAACAATGCCCACCACAATTTTCGTCCCTTTTTTCATATAGTTTTCCTCATTTCGCGTCCCACGGTTTAAAGATGCCCGAAAGTTTTCTTACATCCCAGATTTCTTTTAGAGATTCTGTCACCCCGTGCTTTTCATATACCAGCAGAGTGGCATTCATTTGAAAAACATGGATGAGACTGTAGTTTACAAAAGGCAGTCCAAAAGCTGGAAAGAGTGTCAGGATAGCGGTCACACTGTCCACTGCGCCACCGCCTCTTATCATTACTACCGCTGGATAAAATAGCAGATTTATATAGGCAAAAAGAATAAGGAGCATAATGGAAGAGAACGGCGTAGACATTACCATTAAAGCCGCTTTTTTATATGAAATCAGTATCCTTTTTTTCTCGTCCA